>CANJEY010000109.1 GCA_947472615.1 Beijerinckiaceae bacterium | reverse complement strand
CGGAAATGCCCAGCATTTCCGGGATCGAACGTCGCTACTCGACCGTCACGCTCTTCGCCAGATTGCGCGGCTGGTCGACATCCTTACCCATGAACACGGCCGTGTGATAGGCGAGCAATTGCACCGGCACTGCATAGGCGATCGCCGCGAAGGTCGGCGCCATCGTGGGCATGACGATTACCGCATGCAGGTCGATGGAGGCTTCGCGCTCGGCGTGCTCGTCGCCGATCAAGATCACCTTGCCGCCGCGCGCCGCCACTTCCTGCATGTTCGAAACGGTTTTCTCGAACACCGCATCGTAGGGCGAAATGACGATCACCGGCATGCTTTCGTCGATCAGCGCGATAGGGCCGTGCTTCAGTTCGCCCGCCGCATAGCCTTCGGCGTGGATGTAGGAAATTTCTTTCAGCTTCAACGCGCCTTCGAGCGCCAGCGGATAGGAGGTGCCGCGGCCCAGATAAAGCACGTCGGTCGCCTTCGAGAGCGATGGCGCGAGATGCTCTATCTTCGGTTCGCGCTTGATGGCTTCCGCCATCAGACCCGGCAGCGCGATGAGTTCGTCGACGAGACCCTTCTCGGCCTGCGCGTCGAGCGCGCCGCGCGCGCGGCCGAACGCGACCGCGAGACACGCCAGCACCGACAACTGACAGGTGAAGGCCTTCGTGGACGCGACCCCGATCTCCGGGCCGGCCAACGTCAGCGCCGCCACATGGCTTTCGCGCGCGATGGTCGACGTCGGCACGTTGACGACGGACAGGATGTGCTGGCCCTGCTCCTTGGCGTAGCGCAGCGACGCAAGCGTGTCGGCCGTCTCGCCCGATTGCGACACCACGATCATCAGGCCGTGCGGGTCCATGGGGGCTTCACGATAACGGAATTCCGACGCCACATCGATCTCGACCGGCAAGCGCGCAAAGCGCTCGATCCAGTATTTGGCGACGAGGCCGGCGTAATAAGCGGTGCCGCAGGCGACGATGGTGACGCGGGAGAGTTTCGCGGGATCGAACGGCAGGTCGAACGGCAGGTTCACGCGGCCCGCCGACATGTCGAGGTAATGCGCCAGCGTGCGGCCGACGACTTCCGGCTGCTCGTGGATTTCCTTCGCCATGAAGTGGCGATGATTGCCCTTGTCGATCAGGAAGGCCGACGCCTGCGTGCGCTGGCGGGCGCGCACGACCGGACGCCCCGCCATGTCGTGGAACTGCGCGCCGTCGCGCGTCAGCACCACCCAGTCGCCGTCTTCCAGATAGGTCAGCGTGTCGGTGAACGGGGCCAGCGCCAGTGCGTCCGAACCCAGATACATCTCGCCGTCGCCGTAGCCGACCGCCAGCGGCGCGCCAAGACGCGCGCCGATCATCAGATTTTCTTCACCGTCGAACAGGAACGCCAGCGCGAACGCGCCCTTGAGGCGGGGCAGCGCCGCCGCCACGGCTTCCTTCGGCCCCAGTCCGCCGCGCATTTCTTCCGTCACGATATGCGCAACCACTTCCGTGTCGGTCTCGGTGGCGAAGACGTGGCCCTTGCCGATCAGTTCTTCGCGCAGCTCGCGGAAATTCTCGATGATGCCGTTGTGGACGACCGCCAGCTTGTCGCTGGCGTGCGGATGGGCGTTGTTCTCGGTCGGCTTGCCGTGCGTAGCCCAGCGCGTGTGGCCTATGCCGATCAGGCCATGCAGGGGCGATTCGACGAGGCGCGCTTCTAGATTGCGCAGCTTCCCGGCGGCGCGGCGGCGCTCCATATGGCCGTTCTCGAGCGTGGCGACGCCGGCTGAATCATAGCCCCTGTATTCGAGACGCTTCAGGGCTTCGACGATCTTGCCCGCGACGGGCTCGCGGCCGATGACGCCAACAATTCCACACATGAGTCGAGTTCTCCGGTCCCGAGTTCCGAGCAAGAGCTAGGCCAAGGGAAGGTCAGCGTTCAAGTCACTTTGGGTGACGGTGGATCACGCGAATACTGTCAGGCTACTGTTTCTTCTTGCGGTTCTTGCGAGACTCGCGGAAGGCCTCGGCCCAGCCCTCTTTCTCGTACTGGCGGCCACGCGCCACCGCGAGGGCGTTGTCCTTGACGTTGTCGGTGATGACGGAGCCGGACCCGATATAGGCGCCCGACCCGATCGTCACAGGGGCGACCAGCGAGGAATTCGACCCAATGAACGCGTCTTCGCCGATGTTGGTTCGCGACTTGTCGAACCCGTCGTAATTGCAGGTGATCGTGCCCGCGCCGATGTTGGTGCGCGCGCCTACCGTGGAATCGCCGATGTAGCTCAAGTGGTTGATCTTCGCCCCCTGCCCTATCGAGGCGGCCTTGATCTCGACGAAATTGCCGACGTGCACGTCCGCCTCGAGGTTCGCGCCGGGGCGCAGGCGGGAATAGGGTCCGATCTGCGCCTTGTCGCCCACCGTCGCGGAATCGAAGTGCGAAAACGACCGGATGGTGACGCCATCGCCGATGGTCACTCCGGGACCGAACACCACGAAGGGCTCGACAACGACGTCGCGGCCGAAAACGGTGTCGGGCGAGAGGAAAACGGTTTCGGGCGCAATCAGCGTCACGCCGTTGCGCATGGCGGCCTCGCGCAGACGGTTCTGCACCGCTGCTTCGGCGGCCGCGAGTTGAACCCGGTCGTTGACGCCCATGACTTCCTCCTCGCCGACGATGACGGTTCTGGCCGATCCGCCGCGCTGACGCGCCACCGTCACGGCATCCGTCAGGTAGAATTCGCCCTGCGCGTTGGAATTGCCGATCGCGTCCAGCGTCGCCAGCGCCGTCCGGCCGTCGAGCGCCATGAGGCCGGCGTTCGACAGTCTGATGGCGCGCTCGGCCTCTGTGGCGTCTTTGTGTTCGCGGATGCCGACGAGTTGGTCGCCCTCGGTCAGCAGCCGGCCGTAGCCGGTCGGATCGCGCGCCTCGAAGCCGAGCACCACGACCGACGCGCCGGCGACGAGCTCCGTCCGCATCGCCCGCAAGGTGTCGGGCCGCACCAGTGGCGTATCGGCGAAGGCGACCAGAACGTCGTCGTAGCCGCGCGCCAGCGCGTCGCGCGCCGCCAGCACCGCATGGGCGGTGCCGCGACGCTCGGTCTGGACGAAAATCTCCGCGCCGGGCGAGGCTGCGCGCGCGGCTGCCGCCACGTCATCCCGGCCCGGCCCGACCACGACCGCGACGGCCGCAGGCGCAGCGCCGTTTACGGCCGACAGCACGCAGGCCAGCATCGGCCGACCAGCGACCCGGTGCAGAACCTTGGGCAGAGCCGATTTCATCCGCGTGCCTTCGCCTGCGGCGAGGACGATCGCCAGACAGGTGCGGGCTTTTGGGTCGGGCGACGTGGGCATGAATCGATGGGCTCCAGATCAGTCGGTTCCGGGCACGGCATAGCGCATGCGGGAGGCGGCGTCAGCGGCCAATTGTCCCGACCTCCCGGACGAAGAATCTATCTCGCCGCCCATTGCGTTTGCGTATACAAAGCGGATCGGAATTGCCGCGGTCGGGCGCGGCGACGGCTGACTGGACCCAAGCGCCCCATATGTACAAGCGTCGGGACGTTTTGAAATTCGCCCTAGGCGGACTCGCGGTTCCATTGACCGCCAGCGATCCGATTTCGTCTGCGCTGGCGCAGACGTCGGGCGAGCCGTTCGATCCCGCCAGCATCGTCGACATGGCGCGCGCGCTCGCCGCGAAGCCCTATCGGGCGCCCGCCTCCGATCTGCCCGAGCCGTTCAACAATCTCTCCTACGATCAGTATGCGGCGATCAAGCAATTGCCCGGCAAGGCGATCTGGGCGCTCAACGGCACCGGCTTCGCGCTGGAGCCGCTGCATCGTGGCTACGTGTTCTCAACGCCGATGCAGCTCAACATCGTGGCGGATGGAACGACGCGGCGCGTGTTCTATGATCCCTCGCGCTACGATCTGGGCAAACTGACGCCGCCCGCCGAGGCGCGCGAGATCGGCTTTTCCGGCCTGCGCATCCTGCAGGCGATGGACGGCGGACAATTCCGCGAACTGGCGATCTTCCAAGGCGCGAGCGTGTTCCGATCGCAGACCGGCGGGCAGGCCGCCGGCGTCATGGCGCGCGGACTGGCGATCAAGACGGCCGACCCGAAGGGCGAGGAATTTCCGCTGTTCCGGGCGCTTTGGATAGAGCGGCCCTCCGTCGCCACCAAGACGCTCGTGATCCACGCGGTGCTCGATTCGGAGACCCTGACGGGAGCCTATAGGTTCACGATCCGGCCCGGCGACGCGACAATCATCGACATCGAATGCACGCTGTTTCCGCGCGTCGCCATCGACCATATCGGCCTCGGGGCGATGCAGGCGGCCTATCTGTATGGCCCCATGGACCGCCGGCGCGGCGACGATCTGCGCCCCGGCGTCTACGAGATCAGCGGCCTGCAGATGTACAACGGCAAGGGCGAGTGGCTGTGGCGGCCCCTGTCGAACCGCGACACGTTGCAGATTTCCGCCTTCGTCGACGAAAATCCGAAAGGCTTCGGGTTTCTGCAGCGCGACCGTTCGTTCGAGCGGTTTCAGGACGACGACGCCCACTGGGAGCGCAAGCCGTCGCTGTGGATCGAGCCGCTGGGCGAATGGGGTCCGGGCGTCGTGACGCTGGATGAAATTCCAGCGGATTCGCAGGTCAACCAGAATATGATCGCCTACTGGCGGCCGAAGGCCGCGCTAGCGGCCGGCTCGGAAGCCTCGATCGCCTACCGGCAGTTCTGGTGCTGGAACCCGCCCGAGCGGTCCGGCCTGGCCACCGCGAGCCTGTCGCGCAGCGGCCGCATTCCGGGCGCCCCGGCGAGCGCAAAGAAGCGCCGCTTTCTGGTCGAATTCTCAGGCGACATTCTCAGCGACGTCACCAATCCGGGCGAGATCAACGTGACACTCAGCGCGTCGCACGGCGCGATGACGAATATCCGCAAGATTTTTGTGGCCGAGCGGAAGGCGATGCGCGTCTCCTTCGACATCGACGCGGGTGGCGATTCGCTCAGTGAATTGCGCCTGCTGCTCGAAGCGCAAGGCAAACCGGTTAGCGAGACCTGGCTTTATCGATGGACGCCGTAACAGATCTGAAGCCGGCGTCGCAGGCCGCAACGGCCCCCCTATCGAGCACACGGCGCGGCGACGCGCCGATGCCGGACGAAGCGCCGCTGTCGATGCCAGTGCAATTGCTGTCGCGTTTCGACGCAGCACAACGGCGCGCGTGGGTCAATCCGCGACTGCATCCCGTACCGTGGTTCTCGCGTCTCGTGGTGTTCGGCGGCGGACTGGCCCTGACCCTGTATGGCTCGTTCGAGATGTACAAGGTCATCGACGTCGGCCCGATCACGACGCTGAAATGGGGCCTGCTGGTCCTGTTCATCGCCAATTTCTCGTGGATTTCCATCGCGTTCACCAGCAGCCTCGTGGGCACGTGGCGTCTTCTGTTCGGCAATCGCGACGCGGCGCAGTCATCCGTCGCGCTGAAAGCCCGCACCGCCGTCGTGATGCCGATCTACAACGAGGCGCCCAGCCGCGTGATGGGCGCCGTGCAGGCAATCTACGAGGAAGTGGCCGGCACCGGCCACGCCGATCATTTCGACTGGTTTTTCCTCTCCGACACGACCAATCCGGACGTGTGGATCAGCGAGGAAATGGCGTTCCTCGATCTTCGCAAGCGGCTCGGCGACGAAGCGCGCGTATTTTACCGCCACAGGCCGAAGAACACGAACCGCAAGGCGGGCAACATCGCCGATTTCGTGTCGCGCTGGGGCGGCCATTACGAGCACATGGTGGTGCTCGACGCCGACAGCGTGATGACCGGCGACGCCATCGTGACGCTGGCGTTCGAGATGGAGAACGATCCCGACGCGGGCATCATCCAGTCCGTGCCGCTCATCATCAACCGCAACACCATGTTCGCGCGCGTGCAGCAGTTCGCGGCGCGCATTTATGGCCCCGTGCTGGCGACAGGGCTCGCAGTCTGGTCGGGCCGCGACTGCAATTACTGGGGCCACAACGCCATCATCCGCACGCGCGCCTTCGCGGCGCATTGCGGATTGCCGGACCTGCGCGGCCGGCCGCCCTTCGGGGGCCATGTGCTGAGCCACGATTTTGTCGAGGCGGCGCTGATGCGGCGCGCGGGCTATGCGGTGCGGATGCTGCCGCTGCTGGGCGGCAGCTACGAGGAAAGCCCGCCGTCGCTGATCGATCTGGCGGCTCGCGACCGGCGCTGGTGTCAGGGCAATCTGCAGCACGTGCGCATCCTGCCCGCCAAGGGACTCAAGCTCGTCACGAGGCAGCACTTCGCCACCGGCATCATGGGCTATCTGTCGTCGCCGCTTTGGATGTCGCAACTGTTGATCGGCATCGTGCTGGTGCTTCAATCGACCTATATCCGGCCCGAATATTTCACCAACGAGTTCACGCTGTTCCCGGCGTGGCCGCGGTTCGACGCCGAGCGCGCGCTGGCGCTGTTCGGCGTCACCATGTCGGTGCTGCTCGCGCCGAAACTGTTCGGCGTTCTGGTCGCGCTGTGCGAGGGCCGTACTCGACGCAAGAGCGGCGGCGGAATCCTGCTGATCTTGTCGGCGCTGCTGGAAATCATCATTTCAGCGCTGATCGCGCCGATCATGATGGTGATCCAGACGGGCTCGGTGATGCAGATCATCTTTGGCCGCGACACTGGCTGGAATCCCCAGCGGCGCGACGACGGCTCCATCCCGTTCGTGCAGATCGTGCGTCGGCATCGCTCGCATGTGGCGCTCGGCGTCATCACGCTGCTGGCGGCTTTGCTGATCTCTCCGTCGCTCGCAGCCTGGATGTCGCCGACGATCGCGGGCCTCATTCTGGCGATCGGCCTGTCGTGGGCGAGCGGGCAATTGTGGATCGGTCTGGCGCTGCGCCGGATGGGTCTGCTGCTGACTCCCGAGGAATCCGATCCCCCGCATGTGGTGAAACGCGCCAATGCGCTGGCGATCGAACTGGCGGCGGAAGGCCACGATGACGCCGATTGCTTGCGCAGCGTGCACGAAGACCCGGAGTTCCGGGCTGCGCACGAATTGTTCCTACCGCATCAGATCCGCCGTCACCGCGGCGAGGTCGATCCCGACCGGGCGGTGGCGGAGGCGAAGCTCAACGACGCCGAGAGCATCGAGGACGCGGTGGCGTGGCTGAAGCCGAAGGAGCGCTTCGTGGTGCTGCACGACCGCGCGCTGATCGACGTGCTGGCGCGCCTGCCGAAAGAGCCGGAGTTGCCGCAGAGCGTTGCAGCGGCGGGGTGAGCGGCTGGGTCCTTTACCGGTACGGCTCTTCGTCGATCAGGCCGGCGGTGGTGATGACCACCCATTTGCGGCCCCGTCGCTCGATCGACTGCACCTTGCCAGCGCCCGGAAGGGTCTGACCGGGGCCGACCTCGCGCAGGCCATATCGCGTTTCAATCAGCGCCATGCCGTCGGCGACCCCGCGCAGCACATAGCCGCGAATCGGCACTTCAGGTTTAATCGCGGGCGCGCTCATCGGCACGGCGGACGATTCCTTGCCGGCGAGCGGCACGTCCGTCGAGGGCGTACGGCCCGGAACCGGCAATTGCGTCTTCGGCACGGGCGGGGCCGGGATCGTGGCGGTCGGCATAGGAGACGACACCTGCTTTTCCAGCCGGTCGATGCGGTCGGTGAGTTTCGTGCGGTCGGACGCCCGCTCCGCCTCGACGCGATCGATGGCTGCCGACGCCTGAATCAGCGACGAGGCGACGTTGCGCTGAACCTGCTCCACGGTCGCGGACGTCGCCTGCGCGGCGATTTTCAGTCCCGAGAGATCGCCCTGCAGGGCGGCCAGTTCTTCGCGCAGACTGGCGATGTCGCGCGCCTGCCCGGCGATCACCGATTGCTGCAGGCCCGCTTCCAGAGACGGCGCCTGCCGGTTCGACAAAGCCCCCACCGCCCAGCCGGCGCTGACCGCCACCGCCACGAAGGCGGAGCGGAACCAGAACGAGCCGAACACGGCCTGCAAGCGCGCGCTCAACGGAATCGGTCCGGGCGGCGTATAGGGCACCAGTTCGCGGGAAGCCGAGGCCCCCGGCGGCGGCTGATCGGCGGAAGATCCTGTGGTGGCGGATGCGCTCATGGCTTTTCGACCGTCTGTGAAACCTTTCCGAAAGATGATTGATCTTGGTTAACAGAGGCTTAAACGGCGTTTCGTATTGACACGCCGTTTGCCCGGGTATGGATTGATCGCCATCAAGGCGGCGCGGCGCCCAGCGCCCCATGTGTAACGTGCGCCGCAGTCGGCGCAGGGAGAGTGCCATGCTGGTCCGCGACGTCATGAGTTCCCCGGTCATCACGATCGACCCGCGCGCAACCCTGCGCAGCGCCATCCAGAAAATGCTCGACGCCCACCTCAGCGCGCTACCAGTGGTGAACGCGACCGGTCAGCTCATCGGCATTGTCAGCGAGGCGGATCTTCTGCATCGCACCGAAATCGGCACCGAGAAGTCGCGGCCGCGCTGGCTGGAGTTCCTGCTCGGGCCGGGTCGCAGCGCCGCCGACTACACGCAGGCGCATGCGCGCTACGTTGAGGAAATCATGACTCCCGATCCGGTGACGATCGGCGAGGACGCGACGCTCGACGACGCCGTGAAGACGATGGAGAGCAAGAAGATCAAGCGCATTCCGGTCATGCGCGGCGAGGCGCTTGCCGGCATCGTGTCGCGCTCCGACATGCTGCGCGCCCTGATGCGCAGCGGCAAGCTCGTAGGCGCCGATCCGTCCGTGAAACTCTCCGACCCGGAGATCGCCGAAGCGATCCGGCAGGAAATCAATGCGCAGAAATGGTCGACGCCGGACTCGGTGAAGATCGCCGTTGCGGACGGCAACGTCATCCTGAACGGCACGATCTTCGACGAGCGCGAGCGCGACGCAATCCGGGTCTGCGCCGAGAACACCCCCGGCGTGAAGACTGTCGTGGACAATCTGATCTGGATCGACCCGGAATCCGGCGCCTATATCGGCCCGCCCGGCACAGGCGGCGGCGCGTTCTGAGCGGCGGCGCTCAGCCTTCGCGCGGCTTCTCGAACGAGTCGCGCGACAGAATGCCGGGGAACATCTTCATCCAAAGCCCGGTGGCGATGATCGAGCCGACGCCGCCGATCAGCACGGCGTTCACCGCGCCGACGAAATGCGCCAGCGTGCCTGCCTCGAAATCGCCGAGTTGGTTCGACGTGCCGGTGAGAATGGTGTGCACCGCAATGACCCGGCCGCGCATCTCGTTCGGCGTCTCGACCTGAATCAACGTCTGGCGGATCACGACGCTCACCATGTCGGCCGCGCCGAGGATGATGAGGAAGAAGATCGCCATGAAGATGTTCGTCGACAGTCCGAAGCCGATCGTGGCGAAGCCGAAGACGAACACCGACGCAAACAGGATGACCCCGACGCGCTTGCGAAACGAGAAATTGGCGATGACCAGCGCGGCGACCACGGACCCGACGGACGGGGCCGAGCGCAGCACGCCTAGCGCCCATGGGCCGGCGTAGAAGACTTCCGCCGCGAAGATCGGCAGCAACGACGTGCATCCCCCCACCAGAACGGCCGCCAGATCGAGCGTGATCGTGCCGAGCAGAATCGGCCGGCTCCACATATACGTGTAACCGGCCAGCAGCAGTTTCAGCGTCACCGGCTCTTTCTTCGTCATCGCCTTCGGCTGCGGCTTGACTGCCGACACGAGCACGACCGCGATGCAGAAAAACACGAACGCCACAGCGAACGGCACGCTCGCGCCGAACGGATAGAGCAGGCCGCCGACGGCCGGGCCAACGATCGTCGCCGTCTGGGTGATCGAATTGTTCCACGACACCGCGGAGGTGAATTCGTTGTCCGGCACGAGGCTCATCATCAACGCCTGCCCGGCCGGATTGGAAAATGCGCGCGAGGAACCGAGCACAATCACCGCACCGTAAATCGGCCACACCGCCTCGCCTTGCGTCAGCAGCAGGGTTGCCAGCGCACAGGCCGACATGGTGAGGCAACTGGCGATGACGATCAGGCGGCGATCGTAGCGGTCCGCCGCATGTCCGGTCAGCAGCGACAGCGGCACCGTCGGCAAGAATGACGCAAGCCCGATCAGGCCAAGCGCCAGAGGATCGCGTGTGCGCTCATAGATGAGCCACGCCGTCGCGACCGTGGTGATCTGCAAGCCCAGCGTCCAGAGAAAGCGGGACGCCACATAAAGTCGATAATCCCTGAAGCGAAATGCGGCGCGGCCGTTGCGAGGCGTCTCTGTCATCTGGTTCCAGAATTGCGGGTCAATAAACTGTCATAGCACCCCGCGCGCGACGCGACAGGTCTTAACGCGCTTTAATCTCGCGACGGCGCGCCGGGCGATGGTGCGGCAACCTTACCGCGCCTTAGGACGCTCGCTGCAATCCAACCAACGCAGACTTAACGCGCGCCCGCTAGTCTCGAAATTGTCGGACACCCCGCCGACACAAGCCCCGCACGGAGCCATGCGTCCCCCCGCATGGCTCCTTTCGTTTGCGCTTGCCGCCGTCACAAAACCCGGTAGCTTGGCGGAAAGACAAAAGGGGCGGGGGCCATGGATCGGAACGAGATCGAACGTGTTGTGCGCTCAGCTTATGCTTCGCGCCAATCAGGCGACCTGTCGAACTGCCTGAACGCCTTTCACACAGACGCCAGCTTCCATGTGCTGGGAGCGGCGGCGCTCGAACCCCTGACGCTCCGCGTGCAGGGACACTCGCAACTTCGACCACTGCTTCAGCACATGATCGACGTTTGGGATTGGTCGCAATTCAAGATCGATTCCATCCTGATCGACCGCGACCGCGCTGTCGTGATCTGCAAGGGCGTCATCACCTTCAAGCCGACGAACACCGCGCTCAACACGCAGATTTGCGACGTCATGCGCATGAAGGACGGCAAGATCGCCGAATTCACCGAATTCTGCGACACGTGGGCGGCGGCGCAGATCGGCGGCGTCGTCAGCTGAGCGTCAGTTGCGGATGTCCTGCAGGAACCATTCGGTCGGCAGATCGCGGCCGAGTTTGGCCTTGCGGGCGAGTTCGAAGGCGCGGCCCGCGACCGCATAGAATTGCGCGCCCTGCAGATTGCCGCGCTCCGACCAGGTGATCTGGTCCGGCGAAGTGCGGCCCTCCGCCCTGCCGTGAATGATGTCGGCTAGCTTCACCATCCGATCAGGCAGCGCCGCGCCGTGTCCCTTGCCGCCCTTCTTCTTCGCCGGCTGGCCCGGACGCGTCGCCGAATAGGTGATGAACTCGTCCGACACGCCGAACTCAGGCCGACCGACCGGCGCGGGCGCATCGCCAAAGCGCAAATAGCGGTCGACGCGCGCCATGCTTTCAGCATCCGGCTGTCCGCCGCCGCCAATGTTGACGATATGCGCGCCTTTTTCGAGGTGCTTGCCGTCGAGCACCGGGATGGATGAATCCGTCAGGCCCGCCACGATATGCGCGCCGCGATAGACCTGCTCGGGCGAATCGCAGACCTGCACCTCGATGCCGTATTGCTGCGCCATCGCATCGCCGAAGCGCTGGCGGTTCTCTTTCGTCGGGCTGT
>CANJEY010000108.1 GCA_947472615.1 Beijerinckiaceae bacterium | reverse complement strand
ATAGATCGTGTCGCGCGACACGACGTAATAGCGGCTGGTCAGATCTTCGGAGAGGCGACGCAGATGAATGCGGGAGAAGATGACCTGTGTGCCGGAGGAACCAATGTCGATGCCAACCGTCGTCAGCGTGACGTTGTCCTGCATCCAAAGCGGATTTTCCTCGAGCGGCCCGTCGGTGTCGAACTCGTCGTGCTCGTGGTCGGCGTCCTCGTCATGCTCGTGACTGAAAGTCGCCCCCGCGACATGATCCGCCATCAGGTGACCCTGAACGGTTTCGTCCTTTTCGTCTGCCATGTGCGCCCGTGATACGAAAGAAGCCCCGCCTTGCGGGCGGGGTCGGATTGGCCCGACCGTTCGCGTAAGAAGCGTGGCGAGTCAATCGAAATGTGAGACGAAAGTCGGAGGGCGCGGCCAGTCACGGCCGCCCGGACGGGCGCGCTGCGGCGCGGCGTTGACGCCGCCGGACGCGGCTCCTAGGTTGCGCGTCCCGTTTCGCGCCTTCGCGCCGGGAAATCAGCCAGCAAGGAATATCGTATGTCTTCCGCCGGAACACCGGCCTCCGCGCCTCTTTCCCTCGCAGACGCCGCCCGCGCCGCCGGCGCGTGGCCGTTCGAGGAAGCCCGCAAGATCGTCGCCCGCGTCGAGCGCACCGGGCAGAAAGAAGTGCTGTTCGAAACCGGCTACGGCCCCTCGGGTCTGCCGCACATCGGCACGTTCGGCGAAGTCGCCCGCACCACCATGGTGCGCCACGCGTTCGAGGTGCTGACAGAAGGCAGGATCAAGACCCGCCTGCTCGCCTTCTCGGACGACATGGACGGGCTGCGCAAGGTGCCCGACAACGTGCCGAACAAGGAGATGCTGACGTCCCATCTCGGCAAGCCGCTGACCCGCATTCCCGATCCGTTCGGCAAGTTCGAGAGCTTCGCACACCACAACAACGCCATGCTGCGCGACTTTCTGGACCGCTTCGGCTTCCAGTACGAATTCGCATCCTCCACCGATTATTATGCGTCCGGCCGGTTCAATCAGGCGCTGCTGCACATTCTCGAGAATTTCGACAAGGTGCAGGAGATCATGCTGCCGTCGCTGCGGGCGGAGCGGGCCTCGACCTATTCGCCATTCCTGCCGGTTCACCCCAGGACCGGCGTGGTGATGCAGGTGTCGCTCGAAGCGCGCGACCCGAAGGCCGGCACCATCGCATGGAAAGATCCCGACACCGGCGAGCGCTTCGAGACGCCCGTCACCGGCGGCCATTGCAAGCTGCAGTGGAAGCCCGACTGGGCCATGCGCTGGTACGCCCTCAAGGTCGACTACGAGATGGCCGGCAAGGACCTCATCGATTCGGTGAAGCTGTCGGGCAATATCGTGCGGGCGCTCGGCGGATTCGCCCCGGAGGGGTTCAACTATGAATTGTTCCTCGACGAGAAGGGCCAGAAGATTTCCAAGTCGAAGGGCAATGGCCTGACGATCGAGGACTGGCTAACCTACGCCAGCCCCGAGAGCCTGTCGCAGTTCATGTTCCAGAAGCCGCGCGAGGCGAAGCGGCTGCATTTCGACGTCATTCCGCGCACGGTCGACGAATACCTGCAGTTTCTCGCCGCCTATTCGCGGCAGGACTGGAAGCTGCGGCTCGGCAATCCGGTCTGGCACATTCACGCCGGCCAGCCGCCCGCGCCGGAAGTGCTGCGTCAGGCCGGCGAAGACAGCGCCGGAACCACGATCAGCTTCGCCATGCTGCTGAATCTGGCGGCCGTCGCCAACAGCGAAGACCCGCAGGTGCTGTGGGGCTTCCTGCGCCGCTATGCGCCCGACGTCTCGGCCGCCGCCTATCCGGGCCTCGACGCGATGGTGGGCTACGCGGTGGCGTATTTCCGCGACTTCGTACGCCCAGCCAAGACCTATCGCGCGCCGGACGAGGTGGAGAGCGACGCGCTCGCCAAGCTCGACGCGATGCTGGCTGGCCTGCCGGCCGGCGCCAGCGCCGAGGACATCCAATCCGCGCTCTACGACGTGGCGCGGCCGATCCCCCGCTTTCAGGATCTGAAGGCCAAGGGTGCGACGCCGGAGCGACCCGGCGTGTCGAACGAATGGTTCAACATGCTCTATCAGGTGCTGCTGGGCGAAAGCCGCGGACCGCGCTTCGGGTCGTTCGTGGCGCTCTTCGGGGTCGGCGAAACCCGGACGCTGATCGCCAAGGCGCTGGCCGGTGATCTCAAGCGCGAACACGAGGCCTTTCTGGCGTCGCGCGCCGCGCGCTAGGCGGGTCGCGCATAGCAAATTTTGCTGCCATGCAACATCATTTTTCGCGCGACAGGGGGCGCGAGTTGCGGCATGGATAGGGAGAACCGCGCCCGGAACTGGGCGCGGAAAATCAGAACTTTCGGGGAACGGCATGTCTGCTGGAGAATACATCGCTTATTACGCCAAGGTCGTGAGCCTGCTGGTCGGCTGGACATTCGTCGCCGCGATCGTGGTTTCCACCGCCGAAAAGTTCTTCGACAAGCGCCAGAGCTGAGACGATTGCTGCGTTGCAACATTTTCGCTTGCGCTTCGTTTACAACTAAAGTTCAATCATGCTGACTGATCGATCGTCGATTCGATCGGGAGGGCAGCATGATCGCCTCGACCGAGGAAGTTGCGCGTTCTCTGACCGGCGCCTGGGATTTCCTGCATCGCAGGACCGGCGGCGTGAGGCGGTTCGATTTCAGCGCCCGCGGCTTTTTCCATTCCTTCTGGTCCCTGCCGGTCGCCGCGCCCGCCTTCATCGGCGCGGTCGCGGCTGAACGCGCCGAGCGCGGCCTGCTGGTTCAGGGCGCTGGCCTGTTCGACGATCCAGACCCCATATTCGCCGCTGCTGTCCTGTTCGCCGCCGGCTGGCTGATCCTCCCGGTTCTGGCGTGGTGCGTGACGGGCCTGCTGGGACTGCGCGGCCGCATGCCGGCTTTCATCATCGCCTGCAACTGGTCGAACGTGATTGGGGCGATCTTCCTTGCCGCTCCCTCGATCCTCTACGCGCTCGGCTGGGCGACCGATGCGTTGGCGTGGTTCTACGGACTGGCCTTCCTGCTCGTCGCCGCCGAGATGCGCTGGTTCATGGCGCGGGTGACGCTCGGCGTCTCCAGCGGCGTCGCGGCTGTGCTGATCGGCGCGGAAGTCGTGTGCGGCCTGACGCTGCGCCTCGCGGTCGGCTGACCTCCCCCCTGTCGCAAACCGCCGCGATCTGGCAGACTTGCGGCGAGGAACAGATCAGGGAGGGCTGCATGCGCCGCATCGGGGCGATTTCAATTCTGTCGTGGGGCATGTTGCCGCTTGCGGCGACGGGCGCACAGGCGGCCGATTTCTATCAGGGCAAGACCCTGAACATGATGATCAATTATCAAGCGGGCGGCCCGGCGGATTTCGAAGGCCGCATCATCGGCCATCATCTGGGCAAGCACATTCCGGGCAATCCGCCGATCGTGGTGCGCAACATGGGCGGTGCAGGCGGCGCGGTCGGCACCAACTGGCTCGGACAGGTTGCGGCGCCGGACGGGCTGACGTTCGGATCTCTGACCGGCATCGCGTCGAAAGCCGCGACCGGCGACCCCTCCGTCAAGATCGACTTGACGTCGCTCGAGTTCGTCGCCACCGGCGTCGGCACCAGCGTCGTCTATGCGCGCACTGATATACCGCCCGGACTCAAGAAGCCGGTAGATCTCCTGAAGGCGTCGAACTTCTGGAGCGGCGGCCTGACCGCCGACAGCGGCAAGGATCTGCAATTGCGGATGCAACTCGATCTGCTCGGGCTGAAATACCGCTATGTGACGGGCTACGCCGGCACGGCGGAAGCGCGGCTGGCGTTCGAGCGCAGTGAAATTCAGGTCTATGCGGAATCGCTGCCGACCTACAAAGGCCTTATCGACCCTACCTTCGTGAAGACCGGAAAGGCGCTGCCGATCTGGTACGATTCCATCGAAGATCCAGACTCGACCGCCAAGAATCCCGACGTCGACGGCATCGACGCCGATCCCTTCCCGAAGTTCTATCGCGACGTGATGGGCAAGCCCGGCTCCGGGCAATTGTGGGATGCGCTCGAAGTCGTGGGCGACATGAGCGGCACCTATCTTCGCCTCGTCGCCATGCCGCCCGGCACCCCGAAGGTTGCGGTCGACACGCTCAAGCAGGCCTTCATCGCACTGGCGAAAGACCCGGAGTTTCATGCCGAAGCGATGAACGCCATGAAATTCGTGCCGAACTACGTGGTCAACGATCGCGTCGAACGCGAGTTCAAGGAAAAGCTGCGGATGGACCCGGCGCTGCGCAAGTTCGTGCAGGACTATATCGAGAAGGGCAAGCAGATCACCGGCAAGTGAAGACCCTTCTCCCGCGCGCGGGAGAAGGTGGCGCGCGAAGCGCGACGGATGAGGGCGTTTGGCTAGGAGATGCCCGAACTTGGTGGCGCGCGACTGACAATCCCTCATCCGTCATGCTGCGCATGACACCTTCTCCCGCCCGCGGGAGAAGGGCGCGCACCTCGTTTGTACGTTTGCCTTCGCCTATTCCGCCGCGCGGCGCGACACCCGCCATTGCGATAGCATCGCGCGCAGCGCGGCGGGGCGCACCGGCTTGTTCAAAACCCTGATGTCCTTCTCGCCGGCCTGATCGCGCACTTCGGGCGACCGATCTGCGGTGGCGAGCAGCGCCGGCAGATCGTCGCCGAAGCGGGCGCGCAGCGCAGCGATGACACTGAGGCCGTCGCTGTCGTCGAGATGATAGTCGGCGATGACGACATCGGGCGCCAGCTGGGTTTCATCGAGCTTGCGCTCCGCCTCGGCGAGATCGGCGGCGCAGATGATGCGGCAGCCCCAGCCGCCGAGCAGCGCCTGCATGCCTTCCAGAATGCGCGGCTCGTTGTCGATCGCCAGCACGCACAAACCCGCCAGCGGCTCGTTGCGCAGCGCCGCGTCGAGCGCCGGATCGGCCTGACCGACAGTGGCGGTCTCGCGCGTCACCCCGACGTCGACAGAGAAGACCGTCCCCTTGCCAACCGTCGATTGCAAACGGATCGGCGTTTCCAGCACGCGCGCTATGCGCTCCACGATCGACAGGCCGAGGCCGAGGCCGCGCGCCGATTTCGCCGCCGGCGCGAGCCGCTCGAATTCGCGAAACACATTGATCTGCTGCGATTGCGGAATGCCCATGCCGGTGTCGAGCACCTGCACGCGCAATATATCGCCACGCCTGCGACAGCCGACCAGCACGCGGCCCGACGGCGTGTATTTGATGGCGTTCGAGATCAGGTTCTGCAGCAGGCGACGCAGCAGGCGGCGGTCGGACCGCACGCTCAGCCCGCAGGGCACGAAGGTCAGCTTCAACCCCTTGCGGCTCGCCATCGGGCCGAACTCGATGCGCAACTGGCCGAGCAGATCGTCGATGCGGAAACTCGAAGGCTCGGCCTTCATGGCGCCGGCGTCGAGGCGAGAGATTTCGAGCAGCGCTGTGAGAATTTCCTCCACCGACTCGAGCGAGGCGTCGAGGTGATGCACGAGTTCGCCGATGGATTGTGGCGCGCTCACGCCGTCCGCTTCCTGCTGCATGCGCTCGACCAGAGACGTCGCGTAAAGACGTGCGGCGTTGAGCGGTTGCAGAATGTCATGACTGGCGGCCGCGAGAAAGCGCGTCTTCGACAGGTTGGCGTCGTCCGCCTCGGCCTTGGCGCGCTCGAGTTCGCCATTCAACTGCACCAATTCGTCGGTGCGCTGGCGAACGCGCTGCTCCAGCGTTTCGTTGGTGCGCTCCAGCGCCTCCTCTGCCTCCACCGTATCGGTGACATCCGTGTAAGTCGTCACGAGGCCGCCGTCCGGCATACGGGCGGAGCGGATCTCGATGACGCGGGTGGACGGATACAGGCGCAGCCGGAAAGGCTCGAATTCATTGATCACCGCTTCCAGCCGTTTGGCGACGAATTCGTCGGCCGGGCCTTCGCCGTAGAGTCCGCGCTCGGCGTTGTAGCGCACCAGTTCCTCAAGGCCGAGGCCGAGCCGCAGGATGTCGGGCGACAGATCGAACAGATCACGAAACTCGCGGTTCCAGCAAATCAAGCGTAGATCGCGATCGAACACCGTGATGCCCTGACGGGCGAAGTCGAGCGCATGTTGCAGAAGATCGCGATTGTATTGCAGCGTCGCCGACGCCTGATCGATCATCCGTAACGCGGCTTCGCGCGAGACGTTGCGGCGGCGCAATAGCAGCGACACCACGAGGCGCGACGACGCCGCCCCGATGGCGGAGGCCAGTTGATGCTCAGCGAAGCGCAGCAACTGGATGTCGGCTTCCTGCGCGGGTTCGATCTCGAGGCCGCGCGCCGACATGAAGCCCTCGAACGCACGGCGCGTCGGCTCCGCGCCGAGATAGCGCGCCACCGTGGATTCGAGTTCGCTGACGGTCACCGTCACGCCCCAGAGCCGGAACGCCTGCCCCATCGGGCCGACCGAATGGCCAATGAAAATGTCGGCCTGCAGCCGTTCGATCGGCGAGGTGTGGCGGCTCAGCGAGAATCCCACGAATCCGAGCAGGTTCAGCGCAAGGCTCCAGAACACGCCGTGCACCAGCGATGGCGCTTCCGTGCCGAACAGAGCCGTCGGCTTCAGCGCCGCGATGCCGAGCGGGCCGTATTCGACGAGGCTCGACAGCGCCGGCGAACCGCTGGCGACGGAGGGCAGCAGCAGCGTGTAGGCCCACGTTCCGATGCCGAGCAGCAGGCCGCCGATCGCGCCGCGCGACGTGGCGCGGCTCCAGAACAGGCCGCCGATGAAAGCCGGCGCGATCTGCGCCACAGCCGCAAACGACAGAAGTCCGATCGCCGCTAGCGCCGCCTCGCCCGCATAGCGGAAATAGATGTAGCCCAGCCCCAGCATCAGCAGGATCGCCAGACGGCGGATCACAAGTACGACCGAGCCGAGATTGCCGGTGAGCCGGCCCGAGCGCACGCTGCTGCCGCGCAGCAGGATCGGCATCACCAGATCGTTCGACACCATGATCGACAGCGCGACGGATTCGACGATCACCATCGCGGTCGCGGCCGACAAGCCGCCCACCATGGTGATGAGCGCCACGATCGCAGCGTTGCCCTCCAGCGGCAGCGCCAGCACGGTCATGTCGCGATCGAAGCCGCTGCCGGGAAACATCAGCAGGCCCGCGATGGCGAGCGGAATGACGAAGATGTTGATGAGCACGAGATAGAGCGGAAACAGCCATGCGGCCGTCTTCACGTCGCGCTCGTCGCGGTTCTCGACGACCATCATCTGGAACTGGCGCGGCAATAGCAGGATGCAGCAGCCGGCCAGCAATGTCGTGGTCAGCCATGTGTCGAGCGGCGGCGTCTGCGACAGCATCTGGCGAATCGGTTCGCTGGCGATCGCCTTCTGGGCGAGATCGTTGAAGCCGCCGAACATGCCCCATGTCACATAGGCGCCGACGATCAGGAACGCGACGAGCTTGACGACCGATTCCGCCGCGATGGCGAGAACGAGTCCGTCCTGATGCTCGGTGGCGTCGATATGGCGCGTGCCGAACGCCATCGCAAAACCCGCGAGCAGCAGCGCGACAACCACCGGCAGAATGCCTTCTACGGCGAGCGACACGACCGCGTGGCCTTCGTCGATCGAGCCCAGCACGGTGGAGATGCTGGCCGAGATCGCCTTGAGCTGCAGTGCGATATACGGGACGACGCCGATCACCATGATGATCGCCACCAGCGCAGCGACCTGTTCCGACTTGCCGTAACGCGCCGCCACGAAGTCGGCGACAGAGGTGATGTTCTGCGCTTTCGCCAGCCGCACGATGCGCAGGATGAACGGATAGAACAGGCCGACGACCAGAAACGGCCCGATGTAGATCGGCAGGAAGTCGAGCCCGTGCGACGTCGCGAGGCCGACCGAACCGAAGAACGTCCACGACGTGCAATAGACGCCCAGCGTCAGCGCATAGACCACAGGCCGAGTGCGGTTGTTCAGAATGCGCGGCCCCGCCGTGTCCCCGTAATGGGCCACGACGAACAGGGCGCAGACATAGACCAGCGCCGTCAGAATCGCGATCGAACCGGCTACCATCATCGCCCCGGCGAATATTCCGTTGGCGGCACCCTAGCACCGGCTGCGGCGAAGTTCAGCCCGGCGTGCGGGCGAGATGGCCGCGGGGCGACCGCCGAAAGGCGGGAAGCCTCAATGCGGGCCGAATTCCTTTTCCAGCCAGGCGAAATAAAGCGGTTGGTTCGCGCGCAGATTAGCGCGCGTGGACGGCGGCCGCGCCGCCCTGCCGTGCAGGAAAACCGACGCCGTCATGGCGAAATACTCGCCGACATTCGACTGCATGTAACTGCCTGCCGGATACATGCCGGGAGTCGTCTGCGCACGCTGGTAGAACGTCAAAACGTCCGGATTGTTTTTGCCGCCCGGCAGCTTCTGATGATGGTAGGCGTGCAGAAACTCATGCAGCAGAACGGGATTTTCGGATGGATAGACGTCCGCCTGCAGCGTGACGCGCTTGCCGTCGTAGAATCCGGAGCCCGAATTGAAGCCGGGCTCGCCTTTGCGGATGACCTTGATGCGCACAGGCACGGATCGGATGAAGGCGAGCGTCGCGGGCGGCAGTCCGGCTTCGACGCAGATATCGATCTGCCGCCGCAGCGCCGCCATGATCGCGGCCCCTTGCGGCAAGCCGACGAGATCGCCCACGTCGGCCGTAAAGCCCCTGTGATCGAGAACGCGCTGGGCGGCGGTCGATGCGCCGAGCGGTTGCGCGCGGCCAGCGGCAGTCCACCCCACGCAGGCCGTCAGAACCAGAAGCATCATGGCGTGCAGGCCTATCCGATCAAAAAATCTGGAACGCATGAGACCCCGCCCCCTTTCCGCTAAGGTTACCCTATCGGGCGCGTCCGAAGCGCGCCAGCGCACGTTTCGTCCCTGTCCGAACGGGTGTAGCTCTGGGGGGCGGAGATTCGCCGCGCATTTCAAAGAGGCCGATCATGCTCAAGGAATTCAAGGAATTCGCCCTGAAGGGCAATGTTGTCGACCTCGCCATCGGCGTCATCATCGGCGCTGCATTCAGCAAGATCGTCGACTCGCTGGTGAAGGACATCATCATGCCGCTCGTCGGCATGTTCGGCAGCGCCGATTTCTCCAACTATTTCCTGCCGCTTTCGAAGGCCGTCACTGCGACGAATCTGGCCGACGCCCAGAAGCAGGGGCCGGTGCTGGCCTGGGGCAGTTTCGCCACCTATGCGGTGAATTTCCTGATCGTCGCCTTCGTGCTGTTCCTGATCGTGCGCGCGATCAACACGCTGAAGCGCGCCGAGGCGAAGCCGGCCGATGCCGCCGCGCCGCCGCCCCCGCCGCGCAACGAAGTGCTGCTGACGGAAATCCGCGATCTGCTGGCGCAGAAGTAACCGCCGGGCAGCCCGCTGCGCCGTCCCGCGCCTTGCCCCACCCGGCGGGGCATGTTTTAACGCAGTGCAGCAAATCAGCGCCGCGCCGGCCTTTCCGTCGCGGCGGAGCTTTCGATGGCCCCCCGCAAGTCCCTATTCGCCGATGAACCGCCATTCGCGGGTCAGTTCGCCACTGTTCTGGCCGGCCTGATCGGAGCGCTGGCGTTCCGGTTGCTCGGGGTTCCGGGCGGGGCGCTGTCGGGCGCGATGGCCGCCGTGGCGCTGCTGACGGTGCCCGGCAAGGCCACCACGATCGGTGCGCCGATCCGCATCATCGCCATGGTGCTGTCGGGCGTTTCCATCGGGGCGGCCGTGACTCCAGAGACGCTGCGCGGCGTCATCACCTATCCGCTCAGCCTTTTGCTGATGACGATCAGTTCGTTCGCGGCCACGGCCGTCTCAACCGGCCTGCTCATGAAGCTCTGCGGCTGGAACAAGGCCACATCCCTGCTCGCCTCGACGCCGGGCGGATTCTCGGCAGCGCTGGTGGTGGCCGCCAGCACCAACGCTGACGTGCCGCGCGTCGTCATCGTGCAGATGTTCCGGGTCTTCTTGCTGATGGCCGTGCTGCCGATGATCGTGGTGACGTCGGGTGTGCATCTCGCCTACCAGTCCCAGCAGGAGATCGACTCGGCAGGCCTCGTTCTGGCGATCCTCGTCCCGGCCGCCGCGCTCGGCTGGCTGCTCGACCGCATGAAGATCGCGGGCGGCATGTTTCTCGGCGTCATGGCGGTCTCTGGCATCGCGCACGGCACGGGAATCGCGCCCGGCCGCCCCCACGACCTGCTGATCACCGCGAGCCAGATCCTGATCGGCAGTTGGATCGGCTCACGTTTTGTGGGCTTCAACTGGCGCACGCTGGGCGGGCTGATCGGGCCGGCGCTGGCATCGGTGGCGGCGACGCTGATCGTGGCGACCTGTTTCGCCTTCATCTCGTCGCGGTTGCTGGGCTTCTCGTTCGGCACGACGATCGTGGCGTTTTCACCGGGCGCCTTCGAGGCGATGACGCTCTTGGCCTTCGCACTCGGCCTCGATCCGCTCTTCGCGGTGGCGCATCACCTGTGGCGGCTGATCGTAATGACCTTTGCGGTGCCGATCATCGTAAGCTTCTGGCTGAAAGACAGCATGGTGCGGGCGAAAACGCGGACATTTCGCTGATCGTCAAAGCCAGCCCGGCAGAAACTTAAATCCAAAAGCCCCCGGCCCCAGCGTCGTAAAGCCCCACACAATGGCCGACGCCCAGTTGGCGATCTGAAAGTGCAACGACGGCATCTGCGCCGCGCCCGCCACCAGCGGAACCGCCGCGCGCAGCGGACCGAAGAAGCGGCCGATGAACACGCCGGGCGCGCCCCATTTCTCGAACAGCGCATGCACGCGCGGCATCAATTGCGGATCGCGCGACAGCGGCCACATGCGGGCGATCTGTTCGTGGAAGTGATAGCCGAGCCAGTAGGAAATCCAGTCGCCAAGCCCGGCGCCGATGACGGCCGCCGCCCAGATCGGCCAGAAGCTCAGCCCGCTCGCGCCGATCAGAGCCCCCACGCCCCACAGGATCACAGTCGCCGGCAGCAGCAGCGACACGAATGCGAAGGATTCGCCGAACGCCAGCAGGAACACGATCGGAACTGCCGCCGCTTCGTGATCCTTGACGTAGGCCAGCACCACATCGGCCATCTCGGAAATCGACATCGTTCCTCCGTCAGGCGACGATGGTGAGGCGCTTGGCGGCGCGGGTGATGGCCGTATAGAGCCAGCGATGACGATGTTCGCGGAACGCATAAGACTCGTCGAACAGAACGACCTCGTCCCATTGCGAGCCCTGCGCCTTATGCACGGTCAGCGCGTAGCCGTAATCGAACTCGTCTGAATTCTTTCGCAGCGCGTAAGGGATTTCATCCTCGCTCTCGAAGAATTGCGGCAGCACCCCGATGCGCTGGCCCTTGCGGTTCGGATCGTCCTCGGGAACGACCGTCATCGGCAGCTTGCCGCGCCGCAAGGCCGAGACGGTCTTCACCTTCCAGATGCCGCCGTTGAGCAGGCCTTTGGTGCTGTCGTTGCGCAGGCAAACCAGCTTGTCGCCGACCTCGGGCGTCGCCGAGCGAAACCCAAAGAGTTCGCGCAGCCGCCGATTATACATGCGGCGCGTGCGGTTCATGCCGACCAGCACCTGATCGGCCTTCGT
>CANJEY010000107.1 GCA_947472615.1 Beijerinckiaceae bacterium | reverse complement strand
TGCTTGCTCCACAGAACGAGCTTGCCGATCGCATAGGTGAAGCGGCTGTCGGGCGCGCCGAGGCCATTGGCGATCGCCTGCTTTGGCCTGTCCTCGTCGGCCGACAGCAAGATCTGGAACGGCGCATCCTGCGTGATCTGCGTGTAGAGTTGGCCCGACGACCCGAAGCTGAAAATGGCCTCATGGCCGGTCTTGCGTTTAAACGCCGCGCCGATCTCCCTGGCCGCATCGGTGAAGTTCGCCGCGACCGCCACATTGGTCTGCGCCGCGAATACAGGCGCTGCGTGCAGCACGAAGGCCATGCCGAAAACAACCGGAGATTTCCATGTCCGCATCATCTGCGGCCCGCCTTTCGCTGGAGACCTGACCGAACCGCCGCCGCTCACTGCAAGGCGATTCGTCATATAGTCAATCTATATATCGATAATCGAGCCAACTGAAAAGGCTTTTGCGGAAGCTTCAGGCTGGGGCGCGGCAGGCTAGCCCGGAAGGGAGTGCGTCATCGCAACCCGCGATAGACAATCCTGATCTGTTCCCGCAGCCAGGCGTGGCGGGCATCCTTGTCGTTGCGCGCGGCCCAGACCATGTGGGTCGCCACCTTGCCGATATTCGCCGGGGCCTGCCGCTTGGCGAGGCCGAACGACTCCTCGAACACATCGGCCGCCAGTCGCGTGAAAACGCCGACCATGTCGCTGCGCGCCAGAAGATGCGGCGCGGCGGTGAAGTTCGGCACAGCCACAAGGGCTTTGCGCTCCAGCCCGAGTCGCGCGAGCATCACGTCGAAGATCGCGCCCCGCCCGCCAGCGGCGCTGACCACGATATGCGGGAACGACAGGACGGCCGCCAGATCGAACCGGCCGCGCGGACGGCCGAGAGGATGCCCTTTTCGATAGACGCAGAAGAAATGCTCCTCCAGCAACAGTTCCGCCTTCAGGTGACCTGGCTTTCCGTCGATCCAGCACAGGGCGACATCGGTGCGGTCTTCATCAAGTAACGACAACGCATGTTCGCGATCGGCCGTCGCAACCCGCAGACTCATGTTCGGCGCGAGATCCTGCAGACGCCCGAACAGGGGCGGCACCACCGCCAGACTGAGCCGGTCCGGCGTACTGATCCGGCACTCGTCCATCGCGATCGCGGGATCGAACGGCGTGGTCTCGAACAGCGACTTTTGCAGATTTTGAAGGGCGTCGTGAATGGGCGTCCGCAATTCCGTCGCGCGCGGCGTCATCGCCAGCCCGTCTCTTCCGCGTACGAACAAATCGTCGTTCAGCAGAACCCGAAGACGGTGGAGCGCATTGCTGACCGCTGGCTGCGACCTGCCCAGCACATCCCCGGCGCGCGTCACGCTGCGCTCGGCCGCGAGCGCGTCGAACACCTTCAGCAGATTGAGATCGAGCGTCCTGAGCGGCATGGACCATCATCCATTCTATGAATGATTTTTATTTATATGATTGATTTGAAGAATGGCAAGCACCACCGTAACGTCCCACCTGAAGCGCAACGCCGCCACGGGAGCCCCCATGACCGATCTTTCACGCCGTGCTGTAATGGCAGGAATGGGCGTCGCCGCAGTCGCAAGCTTCGCGCCCACCGCCTCCGCTTTCGCCCCGCAGTCAGGCAAGCAGGCGCCGGGCTTCTATCGTTACAAGGTGGGCGACATCGAGATCACGGTCGTCAACGACGGCGTCAGCCGCATGCCGATCGACGATGGATTCGTGCGCAATGTGCCGAAGGCGCAGGTCAACGCCTATCTCGAGTCCATCTTCATGGAGAAGGACATCTACGCTGGTCCTTACAATCCGATCATCATCAACACCGGCAAACAACTGGCGCTTGTCGACACCGGCACGGGCGAGATCGGCTTCAGGTCAAGCGAAGGCATCAATGGCCGCCTGATGCTCAATCTTGCCGCCGCCGGAGTCGATCCTGCAGCCATCGATGTCGTGATCCTGTCGCACTACCATGGCGACCACATCAACGGCGTCATCAAGGCGGACAACACGCTGGCGTTTCCCAACGCCGAAATTCTCGTTCCCGAATCCGAACACCGCTTCTGGATGGACGACGGCGAAATGAACCGGGCCGCCACACCCCGCATCGAGGCGACATTCAAGAACGCGCGCCGCGTGATGACGCCAGATGTGTTGAAGCGCGTCAGGCCCTATGCGTGGGGCAAGGACGTGATACCGGGCGTCATGGCGGTTGCGACGCCCGGACATACGCCGGGACATACGTCGCACATCGTTTCATCGGGCTCCAAATCGGTCTACGTGCAGGCCGACGTGACGCATGCTCCCTTTCTGTTCGCTCGCAATCCCGGCTGGCATTTCATGCTCGACGTCGATCCTGTCGCGGCAGAGGCCACTCGCCGCAAGGTGTACGAAATGCTTTATGCGGAGCGAATGCTGGTGCAGGGTTTCCACTATCCCTTCCCGGCGGTCGGGCATCTCGAGAAGGCCGGAGACGGCTATCGCGAGACGCTCGTCCAGTGGAGCCCGACGATCTGAACCGACGCCTAGACTGGAGACTTCCATGCGCCGCACATTGACCTCCTGCCTCGCCGGACTGGCGTTGGGGCTGTTGAGCGCGCCTGCGCTCGCCGCCGACTTCGCCGGCAAGACCATCACGCTGCTCGTGCCGTTTCCGACAGGCGGCGGCGTCGATCTGTGGGCGCGATTCAACGGTCCATTGCTGTCGAAACATCTGCCCGGCAAACCCACCGTCATCGTGAAGAATAGCCCCGGCGGCGGCTCGACCTCGGGCGCCAACCTGTTCACCGTCACGGCGAAACCCGATGGACTGACGCTGCTCGCGAGTTCCGCGTCGACGCAGTTCCCCTATCTGCTGGGCGATCCGCGCGTGAAGTACGAATACAAGGACTGGCGCGCTGTGCTCGCCGGCCCGACGGGCGGCGCGGCTTATGTCAGTTCGAAGTTCGGCGCCAAATCAATCCGCGATCACGAAAAGCTGAAGGGCGTCGAACTGTTCTACGCGAGCCCCGGCCCGACGGCGCTCGAGCTGACGTCGCTGCTCGGCTTCCGATTGCTCGGGCTCAACGTGAATCACATCTTCGGCATCGTCGGCCGCGCCGAGGCGCTGCTGGGATTCGAGCGTGGCGAATTCACGATCGATTCACAGACCACGACCGCATACCTGCGACGCTCGGCTGGACTCGTCGAACAGGGCGACGCCGCGCCGTTGTTCAGCTGGGGCATTCTGGACAGGAACGGCAAGCTCGCGCGTGATCCCAACTTTCCGAACCTGCCGCATATCGCGGAGGCGTTCGAGATCGTGCACGGCAAGCCGCCGTCCGGCATCGAATGGGACGCGTTCATGGCGTTTCTCGTGTCGGGATTTCCGGCGCAGAAACTGCTCGTGCTGCCGAAAGGCACGTCGGACGATATTCTCGAAACCTATCGGGCCGCCGTCCGCAATCTTCTGAAAGATCCGGACTATCTGTCGAAGCGCGACGAGATCATCGGCGAATATGAACAGGTCACGGACGCCGAGGCCGAGAAGCTCTACAAGGATGGAACGACGATCTCGCCTGCGGCGCGCGCCTGGGTGCGCGAATTCCTCGAAGAGACCTATCAGGTCAAGTTCGAGTAATCAGCGCCTAAGGGCGCAAAGAAAAGGGAGCCGCAAGGGCTCCCGCTCTTCTCGTGTGCGACAGATCAGGCGCGGCTGACGGAACCGCCACGGCCGCGGCCACGCAGGACGCGTCCAGCCTCGATCAGGCTTTCATGCACTTTCCAGTAGCGGGTTTCGGCCCAGCCGAGCTCTTTGCGGAGCGCGCCGTTGCCGACGGGCTTGGTCTTCTTACGGAGCGATGCAAGGAACGCCTTGCAATCCTCATTAAAAGTTGGACGGGCCATATTCTGCCTTTGTTCTCATAAGTCGAATCTGATGCGCGTTCGGCGCAAGCGGCATATAGGACAAATGATTCGATAAGAGAAGCCCACCGCTCGAAAACATCCAACTAAGGCGACTTTGTCGCGCTTAGTTCAGTCGTCGGCGCGACGCAGCGGATGATCGGTGCGCGATGCCGATAGCGAGAATTCATTCGCCCTGAACGGCTTGCGACGCTCGCCGCGAATCCCGACCGGACCGAACGGCCAGGAGCTTTTCCCACGCACGCGTTTCAATGGCGACATACTGTGAACAACCGAAGCTTTGTCACGTCTGTGCGAGTCAAATTGTGGATCTGACATGGCTCACTCGTAGCTGATGATTTCACGTTCTCCGACAAACCGGCTGCAGGCCGATATTTGTTTGCCAATTCGGCGGCGCATCAGAAAGCGCGGCCTGCGCCGGGCGATCCAGCCGCCACGGCGGCGCCCGGGCGCTGCTTGGCCCAGTTCGATCGCACCCAATTGATCGCCGACGCGCTCGAATGTTCCATCATGCTGTTCGACGAGACGCGGCAACGAAAAGTAACGCGCCCATTGTTTCCACTCGAGTGTGGCGGAGACGTCGTTTCCCTGATGCAGCAAGACGGAGAGATCGCAATCGCGATGCGCGAGCGTCACCGTATATTGCCGCGCGCCTGACTCCGACAGTTCGAGCGAGAGTGCGACGCCGACGTAAGAGGCCGACGGCACGCCGACATGCATCGCAATGCCTTCGATGCTTCGCTCGATCAGAACGCGATCAGACCGCAAGGAGATCTTGCGGCGGCCGCCATCGGCGCGCCCATCGGGCGCATCGCGATCGGCCGATCCCATGTCCAAAGCAGCTTGCATGCGACGCCCCTGTTCAGGCCGGAGTTGATCTCCGTTGCGCTGAGCATCGCGAATGCGCGCGGCGAATGTGCTAATCGCATTGGTTAATCGGCGTTTGGAATGCTGTTGTGCTGACTGTTTTCCAAGGCATGGTTGGAGCGCGGTTGCGGCGATGTTTCAAATTGTCGGCATCCGCCACAAGAGCTGTACACGACCACTATTTCCCTGATGCGGCGGCGGCGTGCTAACGCTGCCACATGTTCCGCGCCTCGATCCTGACGCTCTTTCCCGAGATGTTTCCCGGCCCGCTTGGCCTGTCGCTGGCGGGCGATGCGCTGACGCGTGGATTGTGGAGTCTCGAGGCGTTCAATATCCGCGATCACGGGCTTGGCCGTCATCGCGCCGTCGACGATACGCCGGCCGGCGGCGGACCCGGCATGGTGATCCGCGCCGAGGTGCGGGCCGCCGCTATCGAGGCGGCGCTCCCTCCCCCTGACGACCGGCCCCGTCTGCTGATGAGCCCGCGCGGCAAGCCGCTGACGCAGGCGCGCGTGCGCGAACTGTCCAGCGGTCCCGGCGTCGCCATCGTGTGCGGCCGGTTCGAGGGCGTCGACGAACGCGTCATCGCCGCGCGTGGCCTGGAAGAGGTTTCGATCGGCGATTACGTTCTCTCCGGCGGCGAAATCGCCGCCATCGTGCTGCTCGACGCCTGCGTGCGTCTGATCCCAGGCGTCATGGGCGGGGCCGCCTCCCATGCCGAGGAGAGTTTCGAGAACGGCCAGCTCGAATACCCCCAGTTCACGCGGCCGCGCGACTGGGAAGGACATGCGATCCCGGACGTGCTGCTCAGTGGCGATCACGCTCGCATCGACCGCTGGCGCCGACAGGAATCCGTGCGGCTGACGCGCGAGCGACGCCCGGACCTGCTGGACGGCGGGCCCGGTGGGAAAGTCGCCGGCGAGTGACTACATTGGAGCCACCATAGCCGGACCCCGCCCTTGCCGCTTTTTTCCGATCTAGCGCTCGAAGCCAGCATAGCCGCTCGCAGCCTTGCCGATTACGTCACCGGCAAGGGGCTCAGGCTTGGCGTCACCGGCCTGTCCCGGGCGGGAAAGACGGTCTTCATCACCGCGCTCGTTCACAATCTGACGCGCATCGGCAGCCTGACGGTCGCGGACAGCCGCCGGCAGATGCCGGTGTTCCGCGTCTGGGCCGATGGCCGCCTGACGCGCGCTGCGCTCGACGCGCAGCCCGACGACGCCGTGCCACGTTTCGCGTACGAGGATCATCTGGCGGCGTTGACGGCCGGCGAGGATCGCCACTGGCCGCAATCGACGCGCCGCATCTCCGAACTGCGCATCACGCTAGAATTCGAAAGCAAGGCCGGCTGGCGCGGCGGGCCGTCGACGCTGCCCATCGACATCGTCGATTATCCGGGCGAGTGGCTGCTCGACCTGCCGCTGCTGGGCAAGAGCTATGCGCAATGGTCGCGCGAGACGCTGGAGGCGAGTTCGTCCGCCGCCCGCGCCATGCTGGCGAAGGACTGGCGCGGATTCCTGACCACCATATCGGCCGAAGAGCCCGCCGACGAAAACAAGGCCCGCAAGGCGGCCGAGATATTCACCGCCTATCTGCGCGCCTGCCGGGAGGATCGCTATTCGCTTTCCACCCTGCCGCCGGGCCGCTTCCTGATGCCGGGCGACATGGAAGGGTCGCCGGCGCTCACATTCGCGCCGCTGCCCGTGGCAGAGGGCGCGGACCTGCCGGCCGGTTCGCTCGGGGCCATGATGGAGCGCCGCTATGAGGCCTACAGGACGCATGTGGTGCGGCCGTTCTTCCGCGATCATTTCGCCCGGCTCGACCGCCAGATCGTGCTGGTCGATGCGTTGGCCGCGTTGAATTCCGGGCCTGCGGCGGTGCGCGATCTCGAAACAGCGCTCACCGATATCCTGACGGCGTTCCGGGCTGGCAGTTCCTCGCTGTTGTCGACGATCTTCCGGCCGCGCATCGACCGCATCCTGTTCGCCGCCACCAAGGCCGACCACCTGCACCACACCAGCCACGACAGGCTGGAGGCAATCCTGCAGCACCTCACCGGCCGCGCCATCGCCCGCGCCCAGGGGGTCGGGGCTACGGTCGACGTCATCGCGCTGGCGGCCGTGCGGGCGACGCGAGAAGCCTCTGTGCGGCAGGGGCGTGACATGCTCGACGCAATCGCGGGCATCCCGATGGCGGGCGAGACGATCGGAGGCGAAACCTTCGACGGCCGGACCGAAGCGGCGATCTTCCCCGGCGAACTACCGGCCGACCCACAGAGCGTGTTCCGCGGCGACGCGCTGGCGACGCCCGCCGGCGAGGCGGAGTGGCGTTTCGCGCGGTTTCGTCCGCCGGTCGCGATGATCGCGGCGGACGGGAGGCCCGCGCCCCTGCCCCACATCCGGCTCGACCGCGCGCTGGAATTCCTGCTCGGAGACAAGCTCGCATGAGCGACGCTGCACGATCCGCCCGAAGGCCCCGCGCCTTCATTCTCGACGACGGCAAAGGCGCGCGCGCACCCGACGTCGAGATCGAGGCGCAGGACGACGCCTACGAGCACGAGGCGCTCGCGGCCGATCTGCCGCCCGACGAAGTCGCCGTCGAGCAGGCCCAGAAGCGCGGGATCGCCGCGCGGGCGCTGCTGTCGTGGGCCGGCGTGTTCTGGTCCGCGCTCGGCGGCCTTGTGACTCTGGCGCTGGGCCTATGGTTCGATGCGCTGATCGAAGGCCTCTATGCGCGCGCGCCGGCGCTGGGCTGGGTCGGCCTCGCGCTGCTGGCCGTCGCGGCGCTGGCGCTGCTGGTTCTGGCGACGCGAGAGGCGCTGGCGGTGTTCCGGCAGAAGCGGATCGCCGCGATGCACGCCGCGATCGCGGCGGCGCGCGCCAAGGATGATCGTGACGCCGCGCGAGCGCTGATGCAGCAGCTGATCGGTCTCTACGAACGCCGGCCCGAAACCGCCCGCGCACGCGCGCAAGTGCTCGATCTCACGCGCGAGATCGTCGACGGGCGTGATCTGATCGACATCGCCGAGCGCGGGCTCATGCATCCGCTCGACGAGCGTGTGCAGCGCGAGATCGCCGGTGCGGCGAAACGCGTGTCGGTCGTCACCGCCATCAGTCCGCGCGCCATTCTGGACGTGCTGTTCGTGATGGCGCAGACGGCGCGGCTGATCCGGCGCATTTCGGAGATCTACGGCGGACGGCCGGGCTTTCTGGGCTTTCTGCGGCTGGTGAAATCAGTCGGGGCGCATCTCGCCATCACCGGCGGCATGGCGGTCGGGGATTCGCTGGTGCAGCAGATCGTCGGCCACGGCATCGCGGCGCGCCTGTCGGCGCGGCTGGGCGAAGGCGTGCTGAACGGCCTGCTGACGGCCCGCGTCGGCATCTCGGCCATGTCGGTGTGCCGGCCTATGCCATTCAGCGTTGAGAAGCCGCCGGGCGTCAGCGACGTCGCGCCATTTCTGTTGTCGCGCGGCAAGTCGGACGCGTAGCGCCTATTGCGGCTGCGGCCGCGCCGCCGCTCCACGCATCCGCCAAGACCCCACGCGCAGCATGGCGCTCGCCGCCATCGCGCAGCCCGCCGCCAGAACCCACCACGCGGGCCGGATGCGATACGAGAAATCGAAATTCGCTTCGAGCACGCGCATCATGTCGACGCGCGTCGCGAAACGGTAGAACCACGCTTCGAAGACGGCTGTGGCCAACGCGAGGCCGACGCCGAGCAGCAGCAGCGTCCACGGCCGCTCCGCCCGGCCGGCCCTTCGCAGCAACCGGAACCCGACCGCGAAGGCGCAGAGGCCGCCGATCAGCGTCGCCTCGAAGGCGTCCAGCCGCACTAGAATGAAGATATGCAGCAGGCTCAGGAACGCCGCCGGATAGGCCCATGCGTGCCACCGGTTCCATGTCGCGGACCCGAGCCGCCGAATGCCCCAGTCGTTCGACGTGACGCCCATCACGATGAACACGACCGTCGCCACCCATCCGGCGCTGATGTAGATGCGCCAGAACAGTTCGAGGATCATCCACCACAGATTGAAACTGCGATCGAACATGTAGATCGCCAGATGCGCGAGCGTGTAGAAAAGCCCCGTCAGGCCCAGCATGCGGCGCACGATCACGAGGCGGTTCTGGCGCGTCACGTAGCGCAGCGGCGTCACCGCCAGCGACAGCGCCATGAACCGCATCGCCCAGTCGCCGGTTTCACGAATGAGCCCGCGCACCGGGGCCGGATGAAAAGTGCCACAGTGCAGCCGCAGCGCGATCCAGACGGCGGGGGCGACGCAGGCGACGAAGACCGCCAGTTTCAGCCACGACACGCGCCCGGCGCGATCGGTCCACGGCGCGAGAGTGGAAAGCCGGATGGAAGACATGGCGTCAGTATAGCGTCCCGGCTGCGCCGTGGGCTCAATTCTGCGGGCAAAAAAGGGCGCGGCGATGAAGATCGCCGCGCCCGATGGAATTGACGTCAACTAATTTTAGAAGTCGTTCTTCGGCTGGTCGGCGCCCGCATCCTCGACATACCACTTCGGATCCATGCGCGACGGGATGCCCTCGGCCGCCAGCGCGGCTTCGTATTCCTTGCGCAGATACGGATCTTCCCAATTGTAGGGAATCGCGTCGCCGCCCTGCTTGATGTCGATGGCGCCACGATCAGAGATCGCCTCGCCGGGCACTCCAGGCTTGCGGGCGCGCGAATTGTTCGGCCCGAACCACGCCGACAGACGCAGCGGGTCCTTCGACACGCCGAAGTGCTGGTGGAACCAGTCGCCCGACATCGGCGCAGCAGTCACCATGCCGCCGAACTCGTAGTCCTGCCGCTTCACCAGATGGCCGTTGCCGGCTTCCCACGGCTTCATGCCGGCCGCTTCCGGCCAGGTGTAGGTGTAACCCTTGCCCTTGAGGCAGATCAGCACCGCCGCGGAGGCATGCTTGTGCGCCTTGGAATAGCGGCCGTTCTCGTGCTGGCCGACCCACAGATAGAAGCGGTTGCCGGCCATGTGCGGCTCGACGCGGCGGTAGCCGGGCGAACGGCGGTTGTCGAGCGGCAGGTCGGTGGTGACCACGTCCGGCACGAAATTCGTGCGGCGCATGGCGAGGCCGCGCACCGGATCGGGCGCGAGGTCGTCCTGCGGCTTGAAGTAATCTTCCGTTCCCGAATAGCGCTCGCTGAAGTTGAACGGGCAATCGAACACGAAGCGCGGATTGTCCATCAGGTTCATGATGTTCGGCGCGGAGGTGCCGCACAGCATCACGGCCGGCGAGTTCGTGGCGTTGACGAAGCGGTGATAGGCGTTGAGCGGGATCGAGAACAGCGACCCGCGCTGCCATTCGAACGTCTGCTTCTTGGTCTGGCCTTCCTGCCAAACTTCCGTGGAGCCACGGCCGTCGAGGATCAGCACGATCTTTTCGTACATGTGGCGCTCGACGTTGAGCGCGCCGCCCGACGGAACTTCCGCCACGTAGGAGCCCCAGAGGCCCTCGGTGCCGAACAGCTGGATGTAGGAGCCTCGTCCACCGAGCCGCTTCCACGGCTTCATCGGCAGCGCCTGCGCCTGCCTCACCCCGATGCCGCGATAGATCGGAATGCCTTCCGCTTCCATGAAGGCGTCATACGGCATGGTGGGACGGCCGAAATGGCCATAGCCGGCGTTTTCGCCAGCCTTGGGTTCGTGCCAATGAGACTGGGCGTTGGCGTCATGCGGCATGGGGGCTCCTCAGGTTGCGGTCTCTTTATCAGGCGTTTCTAGACCAATGGCGGACGGCTGCAAGCGGTAAGGTTTCGGGGGATTGAACCTGACGCCCCTCGTGCTTCGAGACGCGGCCTCCAGCCGCTCCTCAGCATGAGGGGCTCCACTCGGCATGAGGGAATCCACTGTATGTCAGTCCGCAAGGCCCTCATGCTGAGGAGCTGGCGAAGCAAGCGTCTCGAAGCACCGGGCCGACTCTGCCGTTCCCCAACGACCTCATTCCTTCGCGCCAGTCGCCTGCAGCTTGCGCATGGCCTCCAATTGCTCGGACGGCGCGGCTGACAATTTGTCGAGCAGCGCCCGGATGTCGTCGCCCGAGATCGGGCTGATGTCGGCCTTCAGACGCTCGCCGGCCGCAAGATATTCGGCGTCCTTGTGGACGGCCATGAAGGCCTCCTGCAGCGCCTTCGCCCGGTCGGCCGGGATGCCGGGCGGGGCCGCATAGGGGCGTGACACCATCCATGGCAGTTCGGCGAGTTCGATCAGCGCGCGCTTGGACTGGTCAAGCGCCAGTTCGCGCGCCGTCGGCACGTCCGGCAGCAGCGGATGCCGCGTCGCCCGCACATACTGGACGATCGGATGCAGGCCGCTATCGGGCCTCAGCCAGCCCGGCCGCGACGCATTCATCACCGTATAGCTGGCGAAGCGGCCGTCGACCTCGCCACGCTCGACGGCGGTGAAGATCGAGTTCGAATCCGGGTAGCCCATGATGACCTTGAAGCGCAGGCCGGTCGTAAGCTGAAGCAGCGCCGGCACGTCGGCGCCCGACGAGCCTTCCGCCGTAGAACCCATCAGGATCGTAGGTCCGCCGGCCCGCCGCGCGTCCTCGGCGGTCTTCACCGCCGAATCGTTGCGCACATAGAGCGTGTAGGCGTCCGGTCCGAAGCTTGAGGACGAGCCGAGCCACGTGAAATCGCGGCCCTTGAACTGCACGCTCTGGTTTTCGCCAAGGATGCCGAGCAGCGGGATGTCGCGCCCGAACGTGCCGAAGACAGTGCCGTCTTTCGGGGCCGCGTTGAAGATGAAGTTGGCGGCGCGCAGCGAGCCCGCGCCCGGCATATTCTGCACCACCACCGCGGGATTGCCCGGAATGTGCCTCGGCATGTGCTGCGCCAGCAATCGCGCATAGACGTCGTAACCGCCGCCGGGACCGTACCCGACCACGAGCGTGATCTGCTTGCCGCGATAGAAATCCGC
>CANJEY010000106.1 GCA_947472615.1 Beijerinckiaceae bacterium | reverse complement strand
GGTTCCGCGATGGCCGCCGGCCTCGAGCCCCTGCGCGCAGATGGCGTCTGCGCCGATGTCGGCCCACGCTCGGGCTTCCGCGACAGTCGTGGCGGTCCCGATGAGGTAGACGCCTTTCGCCCGCAGCGCGTCGGCCTGCGCCTGCGTGAGGATGCCAAACGTGAAGGACGCCGCCGCCGGGGCCGCCTCGACGATGGCGGCGAACTGGGGCTCGAACGCCTGCGCCCATTGGTTCGGGATCGATTGCGGCGGTAGTCCGTAGCGCTCGCGCCACGGGGCCAGCAGGTCGAGGCCGGTCTTTATGGCGGCAGGATCTGGATTGGTGGGCGGCAGCACGAACGTGTTGACTGCGAAGGGGCGGTCGGTCGCGGCGCGGATCGCCGCAACCGACGCCGTCAGTTGGTCCGCCGTCGAACCGGCCGCCGGGAAGGAGCCGAGCCCGCCGACGTTCGACACCGCGATGGCGATGGCTTCCGTCGTGGCGCCCAGCATGGGGGCCTGAATGATCGGAATAGCGAGACGGTTCAGCATGATGGCTCCCTCGGGCCGCGCAGCGTTTCGACGCGCCGTCGCGGCCGGCGCATCCTGTCTGCCCAAAAAGCAGGCGGCAAGCGCGAACTCGTCGGGTTGGCCATGCGTTTTTCGCCTGTGGGCAGCGGCGCAGCGCGCGGCGGCGCGCTTTGTGGCGGGGGTGGGCCGTGCTAATCGCCTGCTCTCAACCCCGGGAGTTCCCATGCCGTCGAAGCTCGATCAGCTCAGGTCCATGACAGTCGTGGTCGCCGACACCGGCGACATGGACTCCATCCGGTCGTTCCAGCCGACCGACTGCACGACCAATCCGACGCTGATCCTGAAAGCCGCCCAGATGCCCGCCTATGCGCATCTGGTCGACGAGGCGATCGTCTGGGGCCGTAGTCACAACGCCGTCACCAGCCGGGTCACCGACCGGTTGGCGGTGAATTTCGGCGCAGAGTTGACCAAGATCGTACCTGGCCGCGTCTCCACCGAGGTCGACGCCGATCTGTCGTTCGACGCGCAGGCAATGGTCGACAAGGCGCGCGCGCTGATCGCCGATTACGAGAGCCGCGGCGTCGGCCGCGAGCGCATCCTTATTAAGCTGGCTTCCACGTGGGAAGGCATCAAGGCCGCCGAAATTCTTCAGAAGGAGAAGATCGACTGCAATCTGACGCTGCTGTTCTCGCTGTGTCAGGCGGCCGCCTGCGCCGATGCGGGCGTTTTCCTCATATCGCCCTTCGTCGGCCGCATCCTCGACTGGCACGTGAAGAGCGAAGGCAAGACCTTCACGCCCGAGACAGATCCGGGCGTTCTGTCGGTGCGGCGCATCTATTCGTATTACAAGACGCATGACATCAGCACCGTCGTGATGGGCGCGTCCTTCCGCAGCGCCGCTGAGATCGAGGCCCTGGCGGGCTGCGACCGGCTGACGATCTCGCCGAACTATCTCGACGAATTGTCGAAGGATCAGGGCGAGCTCGCCCGCCGCCTGACGCCCGGCCGCGATGTGAATGCGCCCGCTCGCATGTCGCTCGACGAGAAATCGTTCCGCTTCCTGCTCAACGAAGACGCCATGGCGACCGAGAAGCTCGCCGAAGGCATCAGGCTGTTCGCCAAGGATCTGCGCACGCTGCGCGAGATGGTGTCGAAGCGTCTCGAAGAAGCCGAATAGACTCCGGCTTCTTCCCGATGCCAGCGCAAGCGCCGCATTTCCGCCGCGAAGCGAAATCATTCTCACAACAGTCGAGAAGTGAGGGGAATCATGCCGGTCCGTTCCGTCGCGAGTGAAGCGCCGCAGTCGTCGCGCGCCGGTCGCATGTTCCTCATCGCCAGTCTGGCGACGCTCGCAGCGCTCGGCGCCGCAGTTGTCGCCTATGGGTTGACGCGGCCCGCCCCGCAGAAGGCCGCGACCCTGCGTCCCGCTGCCGTCGCGCCAGCGCACGATGAGCGCGTCGTCGATTTCATCAACAACGTGGCGCTATCCCATGTCGCGCCACCGCGCGCGTATGAGGAACCGGCGGCGCCGGCGGAACGATCCGCCGCCGCCGCCGCCGCTACGCCCGCGACCGCGAAGCCGCGGCCGGTGGTCAAGTCGGCCGCCAAGCCTGTCGAAGTCGCGGTCCTCCCGCCCGCGCGTCCGGCCGCCGCGCTGCCGGCGCAGGTGGAAGCCGTTGCTCCCGCGCCTGAACGCACCCGCCTGAAGGTGGAAGCCATCGGCCTCGACGTTCCGCTGCCGTCGCTGCCGAGCGTCGCCGACATGGGCAAGCTGGTGCCGTCGCCGAAGCAGATCGGCCAGAAGGCCGTCGATCTCGCCGACAAGGCCGCCTCCTGGCTGCCGTTTCGCTGATTTGTTCGCCCATCCGGGTTTTTGAATCCCGCCACGCTTCATCAGCGGGTTTCATCGCGTCGCGCGTCGTGTAGCTTCGTGAGATTCGTCACGGAGGCGGCATGGCTGGAGCGATCGGGGTCGAGGATTTCAAGGAAGCGCTGCTGTTTCTCGGCACGGCGGGCGTCGTGGTGCCGCTGTTCCGGCGCATCAAGGTCAGCCCCGTCATTGGCTTCATTCTGGCCGGCGTCGCCCTCGGGCCGTTTGGAATCGGCAAGTTCGCGGACGCATTCGCGCCGCTCGGCTGGATCAGCTTTTCCGACGTCGAGTCGATGGCGCATTTCTCAGAGCTGGGCGTCGTCTTCCTGCTGTTCATGATCGCGCTGGAACTGTCGCTCGATCGTCTGAAGCCGATGCGGCGACTGGTGTTCGGGCTCGGCGGATTGCAGGTGGTCCTGTCGATGGCGGCGATCGGCGGCGTGGCGTTCGCGTTCGGACAGTCGACGGGTTCGTCGCTGGTTCTCGGCGGCGCGCTGGCGTTGTCGTCGACCGCCATCGTGGTGCCGATTCTGGCCGAAAGCCGACGCCTCAACACCGCATCCGGCCGCACGGCCTTTGCGATCCTGCTGTTTCAGGATCTGGCCGTCGCGCCGCTGCTGTTCATGGTGTCGATCCTCGGCGCGCAGGAGGGGCGAGGCATCGCGGAAGGCGTGTTCTACGCCGTCGTGCCGGCGGCCGTCGCGCTCGCGGTGCTGCTCGGCGCGGGCCGTCTGTTGTTGCGGCCGCTGTTTCAACTGGTGGCGCGCGCACATTCCACCGATTTCTTCATGGCAGCCTGCCTGCTGGTGGTGCTCGGCACTGGGCTGATCGCGGCGGTGAGCGGATTGTCGATGGCGCTCGGCGCATTCATCGCCGGGCTGCTGCTGGCCGAAACCGAATTCCGCCGCGAGATCGAAGTCACCATCGAGCCGTTCAAGGGTCTGCTGCTCGGCCTGTTCTTCGTGTCGATCGGCGCGGGGCTCGACATCACGCATATTTTCGAAGCGCCGGTGCGCACGCTCGGCATCGCGATGGCACTGATCGCCGTGAAGGTCATGGTGCTCTACGTGACGGCGCGGCTTGTGCGCGTGCGTCATCCGGTGGCGGCGGAAGTGTCGCTGCTGCTGGGGCCGGGCGGCGAATTCGCTTTCGTGATGATCGGCGTCGCTGTGGCGACGAAGATCGTGCCGCCGACGCTTGGGGCCAACGTCATCATCGCCGTGACGCTGTCGATGCTGGCGATTCCGGCGCTGGGCGCGCTCGGTCGACGGCTGGCGCGACCGGTGCGGCTGCCCGATCCGGTGGCCGATCTCGCACCGCCGCCCGATGCGAAGCAGCGCGTCATCATCGTCGGATACGGCCGCGTCGGCCGGCTCGTCGGCGAGATGATGCGCCGCCACGACATTCCCTATCTGGCGATCGACGGCGATGTGCGCCTCGTGGCGCGCGAGCGCCAGGACGGCAAGCCGATTTACTGGGGCGACGCGACGCGGCCGGAATTCCTGCGCAAATGCGACATCGGGCACGCCCGCGCGCTGATCGTCACGATGGACGCGCCGCGCGCAGTCGAGCACGTCGTGCGGCTGGGACGCATCGAGCGGCCAGACCTCACCATCGTGGCGCGCGCCCGCGACGCGCAGCACGCCACCGTGCTCTACGAACTCGGCGCCACAGACGCGATCCCCGAAACCATCGAGGCCAGCCTGCAATTGTCGGAAGCCGCGCTCGTCGACATTGGCGTGCCGATGGGCTTCGTCATCGCCTCGATCCACGAGAAGCGCGACGAATACCGCAAGCTGCTGCAACCCCACGGCGCGCCCGAGCGCCGCGCCATCAAACTCTCGACTCGCGTGAAGAACATGAACAAGCCGAAGCCGGAGAAGCCGGCGGAGTAGGGGGCAATTTCCTGCATGTGCAAGGAGAAGCGTTGCGGGAAGGGGGGATAGCCCTTGCCGCCGCCACCAACGTTTCCGGTTAAATTGCGCGGCCCTTCGTCCCTCATCCGTCGCGCTCCGCGCGCCACCTTCTCCCATTTGCATGGGAGAAGGATTCGCTCTCTGTCATCCGTCCCAGTTTGGGTCTGACAGTACATCGTGCGTGTGCTGCCCCAGTCCCGGCGCGGGGCGAGGCGAGGCCAACGGCGCGCCGTCCATCACGATGGGGGAGCGGACGCCCGGCGTGGTTCCGGCTTTCGCCAGCGGGTTTGGCAGGTCGAGGCGCATGCCGCGCGCGATCACCTGCGGATCGGCGAAGACCTGCGAGACGGAATTGATCGGCCCGGCCGGCACGCCGGCGGCGTCGAGCTTCGGCAGCAGGTCGGCGCGCGCGAACGTGCGCGTCAGCGCGTGCAGTTCCGTCGTGAGGTCGGCGCGGTTTGTGGTGCGGTCCTTCATCTGCGCGAAGCGCGCGTCGGTTCCAAGCTGCGGCGCGCCGAGAATCGCGCAGAGCTTGCGATATTGCCCGTCGTTGCCGGTGGCGATGATGATGTCGCCGTCCGCCACCGGAAACACATCGTAGGGCGCTAGATTGGGATGCGCATTGCCGGCGCGGCCGGCCTCCTTGCTCGAGACGAAATAATTCAGCGCCAGATAGTTCAGCACCGACACCTGCGTGTCGAGCAGCGCGCAGTCGATGTATGCGCCTTCGCCGGACGCCTCGCGGCGCAGCAGCGCCGCCTGAATGGCGTTGGCCGCATAGAGGCCGGTGAAGATGTCGGCCATGGTGATGGCGGATTTCGTCGGCGGTCCGCCCGGTTGTCCGGTGACGTGCATCGCGCCGCCCATGCCCTGCACCAGAAAATCATAGCCGGCGCGCGGCGCATAAGGCCCCGTCTGGCCGAAGCCGGTGATCGAGCAATAGACGACCCGCGGATTGAGCGCGCGGATGGACTCGTAATCGAGCCCGTATTTTTTGAGCCCGCCGACCTTGAAGTTCTCGATCACCACGTCGGCGGCGCGCGCGAGGCGCAGTACGATCTCGCGCCCCTGCGACGTTTCGAAATCCGCCTCGACGCTGCGCTTGCCGCGATTGCATCCGTGATAATAGGCCGCGCCCAGATCGCCCTCGACGCCCTCCACGAAGGGCGGCCCCCATTGCCGCGTGTCGTCGCCAGCGCCGGCGCGCTCGACCTTCACCACATCGGCGCCGAGATCGGCCAGCAATTGCCCGCACCACGGCCCGGCCAGAATGCGGGCGAGCTCCAGCACGCGGATATGGGCGAGGGGCGGCGTCGTCATGGTGATCCTTGCGGCTGGCTTTCGGTCTGGGTAGCCGCAGCGCCGGCGAGCCGCAAGCGTCAGGCGGGCTTGCGGGGCAGGGCGAATTCGGCCCGCAGACAGGTCGCGCCGCCGGGCGCATCGACCACGCGCGCGTCGCCGCCGTGCAGTTTGGCGATGCGCCGCACCAGCGACAGGCCGAGGCCAGTGCCGGGCGTGTCGCGCCGCGCGCGGTAGAACGGCTCGAAGATGCGTTCGCGTTCTCCGACCGGAATCCCCGGCCCGTGGTCGATCACGTCGAGCCGCGCCAGCGGTCCGAGCGCCGAAACGCGCGCCTCGATGGGCGGCCGGCCGTGGCGGCTGGCGTTCTCCAGCAGATTGCGCACGAGGCGGCGCAACAGTTTCGCGTCGCCGTCGATGACGATGGACGCGCCTTCCACCGATACGTCGTCGAAATGCGCCGCCTCCTCGGCCGCGAGCGCCAGCAGGTCGACGGGTTCGGGCGACGTGATTTCTGTGGCGGCGTCGAGGCGGCTGGTGGTCAGCAGGCTTTCGATCAGGTCTTCAAGTTCGCGCAGATCCTCTTCCACAGCGGCGCGATATTTCGGATCGTCGCTCTGGCGCAGCAGTTCGAGGCCGAGCTTGATGCGCGACAACGGCGTGCGCAATTCGTGCGAGGCGTTGGCGAGCAGCATGCGGTGCGCGCCTACCAGATCCTCGATGCGCGCGGCGGCGTGGTTGAAGCTCTCGGCGAGCCGCGCCACCTCGTCCTTGCCCTCGACCTTGACGCGCGTGCGCAGATCGCCAGCAGCGAGCGTCTCAACGCCCGCCTGCAGGCGCTCGATGCGCCGCGTCAGCCCGCGCACGACCGGATAGGCGAACAGCGCCACGATGCCGGCGACGCCCGCCAGCGTCAGCAGCAGGGCGAGGATCGGATTGCCATGACGGGCCGGCGCGCGCAGCACCACCCAGCGGCCATCGGTCAGTTGCAGGCTCCAGGTCGGGCCGCCGCGATCGTAGCGGAAGCCGCCGTTGTCGTTGGCGCGCGGCGGGGCGAGGTTTTCGCCCGAGGCGGCCAGCCGCTCGCCCTGCGCGTCGAACACGTTCACGTCGGTGCGCAGGCGCTCGGCGATGCGCCGGATCGCCGCCACGAGTTCGGGCCGCGGACGATCCGAGCCCGGCAGCATGGCGGCGACGAATTCCGAGGCGAATTCGAGGTTCTGGTTCATCGGCGGCATGGACAGGCCGAAGCGCAGGAACAGGCCGGCGATCACCACCACCGCCAGCAGGCTCGTGATCACCGCCAGATAGATGGAGCGATAGAGACGGCGCATGGTCAGGCCTGCGCTTTCGCGAACACGTAGCCTGCGCCGCGCACGGTGATGAGCCGGCGCGGATGCTTCGGGTCGTCCTCGATGGCGGCGCGGATGCGCGAGATGTGCACGTCGATGGAGCGGTCGAACGGATCGAGCTTGTCGTTGCGCACGAGGTCCATCAGCGTTTCGCGCGACAGCACGCGCCCGGCGCGGCGCGCTAGCTCCACCAGCAGGCCGAATTGATGCGAGGTGAGCGGGCGCTCGTCGCCGTCGAGCCGCACCTGCCGGGCGTCGAGGTCGATCTCCAGCTTGCCGAAGCGCAGCACTTCGCCTCGTGCTGGCGCGGAGGCGCGGCGCAGCAGGGCGCGGACCCGCGCCAGCAATTCGCGCGGCTCGAACGGCTTGGGCAGATAATCGTCCGCCCCCATTTCCAGGCCGATGACGCGATCCATCGGCTCGCCGCGCGCAGTGAGCATCAGGATCGGCAGCGAATGCCGCTCGCGCAGCTTGCGGCAGACGTCGAGCCCGTCCATGTCGGGCAGGGTGAGATCGAGCAGCACGGCGTCGAAGGCCTGCGCGTCGAGCGCCGCGAGGCCCGCGCCGCCGGCCGGCGCGATCGTCACCGAGAAGCCGGCCGCGCCGAGATAGCTTTGCACCATCCCGGCGAGGCGAGGGTCGTCTTCGATCAGAAGCAGGGCGCTGGACACGCGCTCACTTTAGCCGCGCCGCCAGAAAGGGCCAGCGCCGGGACGCATTTGGTCCGACAGCTTGCGGCGCTGTTCGGGCGTCAACACCTCGGCGGCGTCGCCGATGGCCTTGGTGACGCGCTTAGAGGCCTCGTCCATCTTGCCGGCCTGCTCGGCGCGGAACTTCTCGATCTCCGCGCGGTCGAAGGTCGGGGCCGTCAGCAGGGCGCGGGCGCGCTCCGCCATGGCGTCGTGGCCGGCGCGCAGCGGCGCGACGTCCTTGACGAGATCGCGCACGATGGCGCGCAGCTTTTCCTGCTGGTCAGCCGTCGCGTCGATCTCGACCGCCATGTGGCGCACGCCGCGATCGGCCATGTCGGCCATGCGGGCGGGGTCCATGTTCATGGCGCCCCTACGGCCGCCGTGGCCGCCCATCATGCCGCCGCCACGTCCTTCGCCCATCATGCCGTGATGGAAGAACGGACGGTCGAAGCTCTGCGCCGCCACAGCGCCGCCGATGCCGAGCGCGGCGACGAGGCCGGTGCCGATCAGCCACTTGCGGCGGGATTTCTTCGCCGGGGCGGGGGCCGGAACGGCGGCGGCGTTTTCGAGAGCGGGGGAATTCTGCTGGTCGGTCATGCTGGTCTCCATAGGGCGGCGATCCGCCATGGGGAGACATTGCAACCGCGCCGTTGCGGGCGTTTGTGCGGATTGTAAAGTTTTGTGAAGGGGGAGGCAGGGAGGGGCTGTCCCGCTACTCGTGAAAGTGTGGTAATTTCCACACGTTGAACGAGGCGAGCATGGCCGAGCCCAAGACACCGACCTCTCGAATGAACGTCGATCAATTCATGGCCTGGTATGACCAGCAGCCTGACGGGATGCGCTACGAATTGCTGAATGGCGTCGTTTATCCGAATGAGGCGCAGGGCGAGCGGCTGATTCACGCCGAAATCAAGACGCGCGTCTCCGAACAATTGCGCGCGCAGATCCGTGCGAAGAAGCTGTCCTGTCAGGGTTTCGGCGACGGCATGGCGGTTCGCATCGACAGTGATACGACGCTTGAGCCTGACGCGTCGGTCCGCTGCGGCCCCCGGCTTCCGGGTGATACGATCGTCATTCCGGACCCGTTGATCGTCATTGAAGTCGTGTCGCCATCGTCGCAACGCATCGACGCTGTTGAAAAGCTCACGCAATATTTTCGCAATCCGAGCATTCTCTTTTACTTGATCGTTCTGCCTACGACCCGGCAAGCCATCCGTCATCGACGTGGCGAGAACGGCGATATTTCAACGTCGATTCATTCATCGGGCGTGATCGAGTTCGATCCCCCCGGGCTGTCACTCGATCTGAACGAATTATTCGACGAGTCAGGCTTCTAAAAAAACGCCTGCAGCCCCGTCTGCGCGCGTCCCAGTATCAGCGCATGCACATCGTGGGTGCCTTCATAGGTGTTCACCGTCTCCAGGTTCTGCGCGTGGCGCATCACGTGGTATTCCTGATGGATGCCGTTGCCGCCGTGCATGTCGCGCGCGACGCGGGCGATGTCGAGTGCCTTGCCGCAATTGTTGCGTTTGATGAGCGAGATCGCTTCGGGCGCGGCCTTGCCGTCGTCGAGCATGCGGCCGACGCGCAGCGCCGCCTGCAGGCCGAGCGTGATTTCCGTCTGCATGTCGGCCAGCTTCTTCTGCACGAGCTGCGTCGCCGCGAGCGGACGGCCGAACTGCTTGCGGTCGAGCGTGTATTGCCGCGCGCGATGCCAGCAGTCCTCGGCGGCGCCCATGACGCCCCACGATATGCCGTAGCGGGCGCGGTTGAGGCAGCCGAACGGGCCCTTGAGGCCTTTCACGTTCGGCAGCATCTGGTCGGCGGACACGACGACGCCGTCCATGACGATCTCGCCGGTGATGGAGGCGCGCAGCGACAGCTTGCCGGCGATCTTCGGCGCCGACAGGCCCTTCATGCCCTTTTCGAGAATGAAGCCCTTGATCTCGCCGCCATGCGCGTCCGACTTCGCCCACACGACGAACACGTCGGCGATTGGCGCATTTGAAATCCACATCTTCGTGCCGGTGAGCCGGTAGCCGTCTGAGACCTTTTCGGCGCGAGTGGTCATCGAGCCCGGATCGGAACCGGCGTCGGGTTCGGTCAGGCCGAAACAGCCGATCCATTCGCCGCTGGCGAGCTTCGGCAGATATTTGCGCTTCTGCGCCTCGTCGCCATAGGACCAGATCGGAAACATGACGAGCGACGACTGCACGCTGTTCATCGACCGATAGCCGGAGTCGACGCGCTCGATCTCGCGCGCCACGAGGCCGTAGGAGACGTAATTCGCGCCCGCGCAGCCAAATTGTTCGGGCAGGGTGACGCCGAGCAACCCGAGGCTTCCCATCTCGCGGAAGATGTCGACGTCGGCCTTTTCGCTGGCGTAGGCGTCGATCACGCGCGGCAGCAGCTTGTCCTGCGCAAAGGCGCGAGCGGTGTCGCGGATCATGCGCTCGTCTTCGTTCAGTTGATCCTCGAACAGGAACGGGTCGTCCCACTGGAAGCGGGCGACGGAATCCTTGCTGCGGGAGGTCTGGTTGAGGTTCGACATGATCGGCTCCGGATCGGGCTTTCGTTATGGCTTCCGCCGGTACGGCGATCAAGCGCGGCGTCACGCGGCCGTGATGCGAAGGCGATCGCCCGTCACGCGGGACTGATCAGGCGTGATGCGTCTTTCGCCCAATCTTGCCGTAGTGTGCGCGCATCAAACGCTGACTTCGGGGGATTTCATGCAAGCCGTTTCGACACCTTCAATGACGCAGTCGATCGCCGTTCCGCCGATCCCGGATGTCCGCACACTTGGCCGGCTCGCGCTCGGCGGCGTCGCCGGGCTCGTGGTGTGGGAGTTCTGGGCGCGGGTCATCACCGTCTGGGTGGTGGGCGGACCGCTCGAGCCGCCGGCGCTGATCATCTCGCTTGTCCAGCACTGGACCGGCTATGAACTGAATTACGAAGTGGCGCGCGCGCTGCACTATCTCGTCGGCGTCGTCGGCTATCCGGTCGCCTACTGGATCGTCTCGCGCGGGCTGCGCAACTGGGCGCCGATCTTCGACATCGGCGTGTGGGCGATCTTCACGGCCTATCTGGTCTATGCTTTCGCGAAGGGCTTCGGCACACCGTTCATGGGCGCTTTCTGGGTGCTGGTGACGGCGCTGTCGGCGACGCGGTTCTTCAATCCCGACAGCCTGATCGCCGACAGTTTGAGCTGGGGATCGTTCACCTGGTTCAACGCGCTCGGCATCATGGCGCCGCTGGCCGGCCTACCGTTCCTGCTGCTCGACGGCGGCGACTGGCTCTCGTTCATGAGCTGGGCCGGCCATGTGATCTATGGCGCAATCGCCGTGTATGTCTTCGCGAAGCTGGCGGGCACGAAGGGCTGACGGCCTTGCGGATCGGCATGGCGTCAGCCATGTTTCCCGCATGGCTACAGGTTCCGACACGCCCCCCGACGGCCGCAATGCGCTCGCGCACCTGAACGAGAGGTCGCGCGAGATCTTCAAGCGGATCGTGGATTCCTATCTGGCGACGGGCGATCCGGTCGGCTCGCGGCAGGTGTCGAAACTGCTGCCGATGGCCCTGTCGCCGGCCTCTGTCCGCAACGTGATGCAGGATCTGGAAGATTCGGGCCTCGTCTATGCGCCACACACCAGCGCCGGACGCCTGCCGACCGAACTCGGCCTGCGGTTCTTCGTCGATGCGCTGCTCGAAGTCGGCAATCTCACCGGCGAGGAGCGGCAGAAGATCGAAGTCGAGGTGCGCGCCGCCTCGGCAGGCCGGACGCTCGAGAATACGCTGACGGAAGCGTCTTCGATGCTGTCGGGTCTGACGCGCGGCGCGGCCGTCGTGCTGACGTCGAAAGAAAACGCGCGGCTGAAGCAGATCGAATTCGTGCGGCTCGAACGTGAGCGCGCGTTGGCGATTCTCGTCTCTGACGACGGCGCGGTGGAAAACCGCATTCTGCAGATTCCCGCCGATCTGCCGGCCTCTGCGCTGGTAGAGGCCGCGAACTATCTAAACGCCCGTATCCGCGGCCGTACGTTGCAGGACGTGCGGCGCGACATCGAGAACGCCAAGTCGGCCGCGCAGGCTGAACTGGACGGGT
>CANJEY010000105.1 GCA_947472615.1 Beijerinckiaceae bacterium | reverse complement strand
TGGCGCGCGCAAGTGTCGTCTCGACAGCCGCGTCATCGAAGAACCCGTCCGCCCGCAGAGCAGCGGCGGCGCGCGCGATGCGCTCGACGTAAACTGCGCGTGTGAACGTCTCGCCGGGCGCGAGCAAACCAAACCGCACCCACGCCTCCTGCACGGTCTCCCGGCGATCCCAGACGCCGTTGCGGTTCATGTCAATGAAAGCGCCCGCCTCGTCGCGCGGTTCGAGCCCGTCGCCATTGAACGGCGCAAAGCCCGTGTCGTAAGCGCCATCCTTCGGCCATGGAAAATAGACCCCGAGCGGACAGGCGACCTCGGGCAGGCTGATTGCTGGAGAACGTAGCACGCCGCGCGCATCAGGGTCGCCCAGCGGCGCGCAATCGGCCCGCGTCGCCGGCGGTGCAATGCCCTTCGTGACCCAATCGTCAAGCAGATCGACGAAACGCCCCATCAGCAATGGCAGATCGAGCGTCAGGATCGGCGGGTGCTGCGCGCCATACGCGTAGGCTTCCCCGCCGCGATGACTGACGCCGCGCACCTCGTAATAGCGAAACTTCTCGCCCAGCCCCTTCTCCAGCATCATCGCCGCATTGCGCCGCTTGTTTTCGAGCAGGCTGTCGGTGAGATAGGCCGGACGATCCGGATAATTCCAGATCGCGTTGTACAGCAGGTGGCTCACCTCGAGTTGCGGGACAACGCGAGCCCGCTCGGATTCGCTCGCGAACAGCACGTCGACGCCGTCTTTCATCACCACCGGAAGCCAGGTTCCTGCAGCGGAATCGTCGACCAGAAAGCCGTCAAATATCCGCCGCCCGTCGGAACCGACATTGGTTCCGGAAATGTAGTTCATCCCGCGCGCAATGCGCCCGCCGGCGGAATGGCCATACAGATAGGTCTGCGCCGGCGCACGGCCCTGCGTCGTCTCGATGAGCTTGCGCGCGACAGCCATGAAGTCGGCCACATAGGCCGACGAATCGTTGAACGTGACGTAATCGCTCGTCGATCCGTCGTCGAGAACCGCCTGCACTTCGCCGAGACCTTCGTGTGACGTGCGCCACGTCTTCACCAGCGCGTACCCCTTACGGATGACAGCGAGATCGTAACGATTGAGATCGGCGACCGGATGTGCAGGATCGCGATAGCTATTCCAGGCCTTCAATTGTCCCCGCGCGAAAGAGCGGCCCCGGCCGTGCGCGGTGACAAACGCCTTGCCGTTCCACGCCTTCCCGTCGTCGGGCAACACAAGAATGAAGGCCGCGCCTTTGTCGCGCTCGTACCGAGCGACGGCATGAAATTGCGGATGAATGTTGCCGCATTGCGGGAACATCAACTCTGGCACGTTCGTAAGGTAAAACTTGTAGGGACCATCCTTGGTGACGAAACCCTCCACCGCGCCATCGAGCCCGACGTCGAAGCGCCGATAGGCCCGGCCTTCGAATTCGAATTTCGTTTCGATGAGCCGGCAGGACGAGGGGCCGACAGGCTCGCCGCGCGCGTCGCGCTGAGGCGGCAAAAGATCGTCACGGGCAAATTCGGCAGAACGGTCAGTCATGGCAATCTCGTCTTGCGGCGGGACACCGCGCGGAATGCCCGCACGGACCCGGCTGAAGGGCGACCATTGCCCCCTCAGCACACGAAATCAAGATGAGCGTTGAACGACGCCTTGCCGGTGAATGCGATCTCGATGCCGACCGGCGGTCTGCAATCAATACAGGTGGTCAGGCGTGACCGAAGCTGTCCGCAAGCTTGCCGAGGTCGAGAACGCTCGCGTAGTGCCTGAACCATGCAGCGTAACGTTCAGGCCTGACGGCCATGTCGGACAGGATCGAACCAATGCTCTCCCATCGGCACGACTCGACCTCCTCCGGATTTGGCGAAGCTTCACCGACGAAGCGTCCCGCAAACAGATGGACGAGTTCATGTTCTGTCAGGCCCTGCCCGACCTCGGCGCGATACATGCAGGTTCCGGCGGGGACGAGTTCGCATGTCACGCCCAGTTCCTCATCGAGCCGCCGCGACGCGGCCTCCGCCGCGCTCTCGCCCATGCGCGGATGAGAACAGCAGGAGTTCGCCCAAAGGCCGCCAGAGTGATATTTCGAGAACGCGCGCCGCTGTAATAAAAGACGCCCCTGTTCATCGAAAACGAAGATCGAGACAGCGCGGTGAAGTTCGCCGCTCTCATGCGCCTGCATCTTCTCGCGGAAGCCGAGCACCCGGTCCTCGGCATCGACGAGGATCACCTTTTCGCCCCGTCCGGCCATATTCCGTCCCGGCTCCAATCCGGCGACGCTGAAACGCCAGCCTCGCGCCTGTGAACTTGCTGCAATCCTCACCTGCTCTCACCTTATCGCATTCGACGTGAAAGGACATGCGGGCAGCGCATTTCGGCGCTGGCGCACTTCAATGGTCATCCCTCTCGAACCGTCGCCTCACGCCCCTCACGATGAGCGCGACGCCAACGAACACCACCGGCACCGAAAGGGCTGTCGCCAGCGTCGGTTCGATCCGCAAAATGTTTGCGTCCGACAGACCTTCGAACGCATAGCCGAGCAGGCTGACGACATAATAGCTGATCGCCGCAACCGACAGTCCCTCGACGGTCTGCTGCAACCGCAACTGCATCCGGGTCCGTTCGTTCATGGACTGCAGCAGGTTGCGATTCTGCTGCTCGATCTCGACGTCGACGCGCGTGCGTAGCAAATTGGCGGCGCGCACGAGTCGGCGCGCGAGTTCCGTCTGCCGCGCGTCAAGCATCTGGATCGTACGGATAGCCGGCTGCATCCGGCGTGACAGAAAGGCCGCCATCGACGGCCACATATCGTGCGCCTTTTCGTCGATCACCCGGAGGCGCTCCTGCACGAGCTTCTCGTAGGCCGTCGTCGCCCCGAACCGGAATGACCATTGAGCCGACTCGGCCTCGAGTTCCGCCAGAAGCCCCGTCAACATGGCCAGCAGACGATGATCGCTTTCCAGGCTCGGGGCTCCGGTCATTTGCGTGGTGACGTCCCGGAGACGCGCCTCGATCCCGTTGATCTTCGGCGTCAGCCGCTGCGCTTCCGGCAAACCGAGCAAGGCCAGCATCCGGTAAGTTTCGATCTCCAGCACGCGTTGCAGCAATGCGCCAGCACGCGGGGCGGGCAACGACAGATTCCGCATCAGAATGCGAACGAATCCGCCCGGGTCGGCCTTGAAGTCCATCGCCACGATCGCGCCGCCGCGATCCACGGACGCCGCCACCAAACTCGACGGCTCGAAATAGTCCTCGAGCGCAGGCGCGCCAGCCGAGTCCATCAGGTGGAGATCGATGGACACCAGATGCGGACCGGGCTGCGCGATGCCAAACATCGCCGTCGCCAGCGTCGTCGAAGGCGGCTCGAACGGTCCATAGTCGGCCGCCGGAAACTCCCACGTATAGGTGGTGAACTCGGCGTGACGCTCCCAGCGCAGAGCAGCGCCGCCGAACAATACGCGAAAGTGGTTCGCGCCCTCCCGGGGCGTCTCGACCCCGCGCGAGTGGCAGAACTCCAGCAACGCATCATGCGCGGAAGCCGCCTGATGTTCTTCCGTCAGGAATGCGAAATGCAGCACGCGCAGCGGCGTCGTGACAGGATGGAATGGGCGCGCATGAACCTCGCCGAGAATCTTGGCGCGAAACGGATGCGGCGACAGACCCGAGGAAGCGTTCAGGGCGACATCAGTCATTCCAGCTAGCCAAAATCGCTGGCGCGGAGCAGCATTCCGCGCCGGCTCGACGCCCCCTCACTCGGCGGCCCGCTTCATCTCCGGATAGGCGCATTGCGGATCAATGGCCGCCGCCGTCGACCTGGCGAGGAACGGAACGACTTTCGGCTCGGTGAAGGGCAGACCCAGTGTCCGCCAGACATCGACAAGCGATTCAACCAGATCCGTCACATGCGCCTCGGTGTGTCGCGGCGTCGGGGTGATGCGCAGCCGTTCCGTTCCGATATCGACAGTCGGATAATTGATCGGCTGGATGTAGATGCTGTGCCGCTCCAGCAGCATGTCGCTGGCCTTCTTGCAAAGATCGGCGTCGCCCACCATCAGTGGCACGATATGCGACGAATTGTGCATGATCGGCAGCCCCGCCGCAGCGAGCGCATGTTTCGTAAGCGCCGCCATGCGCTGGTGGCGCTGCCGCTCCACACTGGACTGCTTGAGATGACGGACTGCCGCGCGGGCGCCGGCGATCACAGACGGCGGCAGCGACGTCGTGAAAATGAACGATGGCGCGTAGCTGCGCACGACGTCGATGATCGCCTCATTCGCCGCGATATATCCGCCGAGGCCGCCATAGCCCTTCGCCAGCGTTCCCTCGATGATGTCGATATGCTGCATCATCCCGTCGCGTTCACAGATGCCGCCGCCGCGGGCGCCGTACATGCCGACCGCATGGACTTCATCGACATAAGTGAGGGCGTTGTATTTGCGCGCCAAAGCGGCGATCTCCCGGACGGGAGCAATGTCGCCATCCATCGAGTACAGGCTCTCGAACACGATCAGCTTTGCCCTTTCAGGCCCAGCCTCGATCAGCGATCGTTCGAGGTCGGCGATGTCATTGTGACGCCACAGCTTCTTTTCGCAGCCAGAACGCCTGACGCCTTCGATCATCGAATTGTGGTTGAGCGCATCCGACAGGATGAGACAATCCGGCAATGTCTGCGCGATCGTCGAGAGCGCCGCCAGATTGGAAATCCAGCCAGAGGTGAAAACGAGAGCCGCGTCCTTGCCGTGCAAATCCGCCAGTTCTTCTTCGAGGCCGACGATCTGTGAATGTGTGCCGGAAATGTTACGAGTCCCGCCGGCGCCGATGCCGTGTTTGTCGATCGCCTCGCAGGCCGCCCGGCGCACGTCCTGATGTCCGCCCATGCCGAGGTAATCATTCGAGCACCAGATCGTCACCTCACGCGCCTCAGTAGGGTCGCCATCCTGACGCCACAGCGCGGTGGGAAAGGTCCGCGCGTCGCGCTCGAGATTGGCGAACACCCGATAGCGGTTTTCCGCTTTCAGGCGACCGATCGCATCCACAAAGTGCGACTGATAATTCACCGACTCAACCATGGCAGCCTCCGGTCTGAAATCTGTTGGATGCGTTCATTCATTTGTTCGTCATGCGGCGGCGCAGGCGTCGAATGCAGCCTGCAATTGTTTGCTGTCGATGCGCCGTCCAACCGCCACCACGAGTGGATTGGGGCTATGTCCCGGTGCGACCTGATCGATGTGGGCGCGAGTCGCGTCAGCCTCGAAGCTGACCCAGCTTTCCCGCGTTTTCACCACGCCTTTGATGCTTTCGACGTCGCCGAATTTTCCGCCGCGAGCGAGCACAACAATGTTTTGAGTCCCGCAGGATCGCAGACGTTCGGCGGCGATGCGCACCACGATTGCAGCGCCGACGGAACGCCGATCGGCGGACGCTGATAGTCGCTGTCATCCGAGTTCGCGGCTACTACCGCCGAACGCGCTGCGGGTCTTTCCGGTTCAATCGCGCGAATTTTGCCCGCTGCCGGTTCGCGCTGCACGCCCCACTTCCACAAGACATCCGCCTCGAAGGGCGTGACGAGAAGCCAGTGTTCGACAATAGCCAAGGCCATCAGGGTCGCGAGCATCGTATAGCCAGCGGCCTCGTACGGCTGCGCCCCATCGCGCAACGCCTTCTCGGCAAGAACCACGGTGACGATCGTCGAAATCGTCACCGAAACCGGAAAGAAGGCGTTCATCGGCCGGCGCGTCATGAAGGTGACGAGATAGCGCATCCGTGGATTGAGAAACTGCTCGCCGAGATTCCTCACGCCGAAATGAACGTTGAGCTTTGCGCTCATGTGCATCCACCAGAGCACCAGAAACGTCCACGCGCCGAACTGGTTCGTTTCGCCGCGAACGCTCATGTAGATCGCAATCGCCATCAGCAAGATCGCCAATTCATGGTGCAAGCACGTGCGGACAGCAGCCACGAAGCGCTGCCAACCCCGCAGGTGCGCCGGGCAAGCCTCACGCTGTGGGCCGGTGATGGCCCCCATGTAAAAGGTGGCGATCTGCCATCCCCATGCAGCCAGACCAGACGCAAACGCGCAGTACACGCCGGCTACGGAAGCATCCCGGCTGGTTGCGCCCATGCCGTAGATCGCCACGATGGCCAAAATCGTCAGCGCCGCCAGCGAAACCGGATAGGTGCGCGACGGCAATCCATTGAGGACCAGAATGACGATCGTGCTGGTCCACCAGAAGACCAGTGCAAAAAGGATCGGCCACCCATACACATCCATCGTACGCTCCCGTCACCAGACCGGCGCGAGCCGGATTTCCGCCGGCATCGCGTTCGGCTTGCTGGGAATCAAATAGAGACGCGCAAATACCAAGGCTGCTTTCGCGGTGCAGACTGCTCGGCCCACAGCGCCGGCCAGTCCACCCCTCGCTTTCGCAGCCTCGCTTGCGACCGCAATTGCAAACAGCTTGTCGAGACCGGGCTTGAACGCCGGATGATCGATATCAAGCACGAGCGGAAACGTCTGGCGCGAGATTTCCGAGCACAGATTGAACACCTTGAAATCGTAGTCTGCTGGGTCAATTCCGAGCGCCTTATGAAATTCAGGCCGGAAATGATCGCGCACATACATCGTCGAATAGACGGCGAGGAGAAAGAACTTGATCCAGTAGCGATTGATTCCAGACGTCAGCTTTGGATTGGCGCGCATCAGCAACGCGAAGGCTTCGCCGTGACGAAACTCGTCGTTGCACCATTCCTGGAACCACTTGAAGATCGGATGGAACCGTCTGTCCGGATGCCGCTCGAGAATGCGATAGATATTGATGTATCGCGAGTAGCCGATCTTCTCCGACAAATACGTGGCGTAGAAAATGAACTTCGGTTTGAAGAACGTGTACTTTTTCGTCTTCGTCAGAAAACTCAGATCGATGCCGATGTCGAAGTCTTTCAGCGTCTCGTTGATGAATCCGGCGTGCCTCGCCTCGTCGCGGCTCATCAGTCCGAACAGGTCGCGCATGTCGGGGTTCTTCGCGCGCCTTCGCATCTCGGCGTAGAGCACGCAGCCTGAGAATTCCGCCGTGATGGAGCTGATTAGAAAATCGCGGAACTCTTTCGCGAGCTCCGGCGGTAGATTGGAGAAGTCCGCGCTGAATTCTTCATTCCGCACAAAGTGCTTCTTGTTCGGGTCTGACCGAAGCTCTGCGATCAGTTCGTCCCATTCCTTGCGAACCGCGCTGACATCGGTGCGGTCGAGCTCGTCGAAATCGGTCGTGTAGAAGCGCGGACTCAGGATCGTGCTTTCCTGCGCCAGTTGCGTCGCTTCTCGGGAAATGCTGTGTCGCAGCGGCGCGTTCATAGGCGTCTCCTGTAGGTAAAGCTCACTTCATAAAGCTCGTTCATCTCAAAGCAGCTGGCGACGCGAACCCAGAGCCGCTTCGCCAATCCGGCCTGAATCACGGTCGCCCTGCCGGCGACGATCACGCGCTGACCGAACGGAACAACGCTTGGCGCGTCATGCACCCGGATCTCGTCGCCGGGCCGAACCGCGAAGGATTCGTCGAATTCCACATGCGCGTGAACGCCGACGCCCGAATGCTCGATCTCGATCGTGCAAGGGGCTTCGAACGTTCGTCCGGTCAGTGGAGACAGCGACATCATGTGCGGCGTGCCTTCGCAAACAGCACCGCGAATGCGCCCGCATTGGTCGCGCCGAAAGCGTCGAGATCAGCGTGGCGGCCTGTCGAGCGGTCTTCGAGCGAGATTGCGCCGTCGCTCCAGCGGATCAGTGCGAACGGCGGCTCCGCCCCAATGCCAGAACGTTTACGTTCGCGCACAAAGCCACGCATGGTGGCGCGAATGAATCCGTTGCTGCCGGGCTCCAGAGTTTCGATCGCCGCGCGCGTATCCGCGTCGCGGATCAGCACGCCTCCATCCGCCTGATCCTCGAACAGGATGGACAGAACAGCCACTTCGCGCGCCGCCGGCATGCGCGATGTGCCCACGTCGGACATGCGTCCAAAGCCAGATGCGACAATCGTGAAACTGACCAGAACGAAGGCCGCGATGAGCACATTGCGCGGGATGCCGGTATGATCGGCGGAAGCGTTCTGAGATTGCTGCATGGCGTTGCTCCCGGCTTTCATGCGGCCACGGCTCCAGCCAACCCCGGCTTCGCAGTCGTCTTGCCGACCTCGGCCCGCGCATGTGCGCCAGTTGCGCCGGCCTTCGACAACGCGCCTGCGAGAATATCCGCCACGTCATGCGCGTCAGGCACCGCGCGAAGCGACGGCTGGGGAGCGCTGAAGCAGAAGGGACGCGCATGCGGCCACAGATGCAGATAGGCGATGCGGCGACCGGGCGTGAGCGTCAGTGGAATATCGCCCGTCCCACCGCGATAGGTACGCAAAGCGGCGGATACAATCGTCGAATGCGGCAGGTTGAAGAAGATCGGCAGCGCAATTCCGATCTTCATCACCACACGGCGCGAGGTGATCACATAGAGCGTCGTGCGCGCCGAAAGCCAGGCGAGAAAGCCCAGAATCAAACAGGCGAGAACGCCAAGCGCTGCCGCACGCCCAGCAGAGGCAAGCCCCGCCACGAACCCAGCCTCATCTGCCACATCGATGAAAGCCCACATCGAAATCGCAGCGAAATAGGCTGCGGCGACATCGACGTGAAACGCCCGCCGTGCGAGGCTGCGCCAGTCCGGCCGCCCGTGCCACAGCACTGCCTCGCCTGCCGGAACATCTTCCGGCAGCAGCTTGTCGATGTCGACGAGTCTCATAGCAGCGGCTCCGCGCGCGCCGCCGTCGCGTAAAGCGTGCCGGCGCCGTAGTAGGCCGTGATCTTCTCTTCTTCGAGAAGCGTGATCTTGTAGGGGTCGCGCGTGGCCGGCACGTTAGCGAACTGACGCGCGAGAAGCGCATCCACCTTCACTTCGCCCCTCTCGGCGTCGACGTTGCTGAACGTGACAGGAAGCAGCACGCGCCGCGAACCAGACGGCGTATTCGTCTCGACTTCGTAGTAGCGAGCCATCGCCTCGCCGCGATCGACCCACACGTCGACGATGACGCCCGCCGTATCGCTATCGGCGCCGATCACCGGCAGACCGCGCGGATCCTCGTCATCGCTGGCGACGCTGAAGTTCGCCGCGACGCGCAGCGGTACGATCAGGTCGCGGCCATCGTGCGTCTTGTCGGTCACGTCGGCGCGAAGCGCATAGGCGCCCGGCCCGATCTCGGCCTGCATGGGGTCGCCGGTCGGCTCGATCGGCGCACCCGGCCACGGAGCGATCTTCTCACCCTTCAACGCCCGCGCATCGACGTCGAAGCGGGGAGCCTGCACTTTCTTGCCGCCGTGCAGCTGGAAGGCCTTCGGCGACGGAATCAGCAGAAAGCCACGATCCTTCTGACGGCCGGCGGCCTCTGATTCAAGCGGATAGCCTTCACGCCTGTCCTCGCGGCGGAGATAGAAGATCAGACAAGCAAAGAAAATCCAGAACGCGTACAGGACGATTTGCGCCACATCCAAGTGGCCTGCGAGCATACCTCTCATGACCTTGATCCTCCGGGGTTGATGGCGTTGACGGGAAACGTGGTTGCAATGGACTTGCGATCGCCGGAATCGCCCACCAGTGGGCCGAGAGCCACAACGGTCGCGAACAGCAGAACGATTTCGATTGCGTAGACGAGCGCAAAACTCGTCGCGGGACTCACCAGAGCCTCCCCGAGCGACCCGTTGGCCGCGAGGCGCGCGACTGAATCATTGATCGCGCCGCTCATCCCGATCGCGAGGCCCGCAGCCGTCGCCTGCGATGCGCCCCAAGCGCCAAGCGCAAGGCCGCGATCTTCGGAGCGGGCGAGAGCCATTGTCGCTGTGAGCGTGCCATGCGCGAACATGCCGGCGCCGCCGCCGATCAGCGCGACCCCGATAGCGAACAAGCCTTGCGACTCCATCGGCGCTGACAGGATGACCGCCGCGAACGCGAAAATGCCAATCACGACACCAATCGCCGCGACCCGATGTGGATCGCCGTTGCGGTTGAGCCAGCGCGCCGCAATCAGCAATCCCACACCGCCGCCGAGCGCCAGCATCGCCGTCAAAGCCGTGGTCGCCGCGACCGGAAGATTCAGCACCTTGCCGCCGTAGGGCTCGAGCAGGATGTCCTGCATGCTGAAGCCGGCCGTTCCAATCGCAGTCGCCAGTAGCCGGCGATGCGTGCGGCTGCGTTCTGTGAACGACGACCACATCGATGCAAATTTTGCGTTCACTGCCTGCGATGGAGCCAGAGCGGACGACCGCGGCTCCTGCTTCCAAAGCGCGAAACCGTTGAGCGCAATGGTCACGACCGCGGAGCCCTGCACAACCTGAATGAGTCGCACTTGCGAGAAGTTCGAGAGCGCCCAGCCGAAGATCACAGCGCTGATCACCATGCCCAACAGGAGCATGGCGCAAAGCAATGCCACCACGCTGGGCCGCGAATGTTCGGGCGCAAGATCCGTGGCGAGCGCCAAGCCAATCGTCTGCACCGTGTGCAGCCCTGCCCCGACGAGCAGGAATGCCAGCGCCGCCGCCGCATAGCCGACCCACAATGGCCCCGTCGTGTCGCCGGATAGGATCAGCAATGCGAATGGCATGATCGCCAGTCCGCCGAATTGCAGCATCGTGCCCATCCAGATGAAGGGCGAACGGCGCCAGCCGAGAAACGAACGATGCGTGTCGGACCGAAATCCGATGAGCGTACGGAATGGTGCGGCCAGCAATGGCAAGGCCAGCATGATCGCCACCACCGACGACGGCACGCCCAGTTCGACGATCATCACGCGATTCAGCGTCCCGATCAGCAGCACCGCCGCCATGCCGACCGTCAACTGAAATAGCGACAAACGCAGCAGGCGCGACATCGGCAATTCTTCCGTCGCGGCGTCCGCGAAGGGCAGAAATGCAGGGCTGAATCGCATCAGGCCCTTGATGATGGTGGCGTTCGCTCCCATCACGTCCTCGTCACCTCAAGTGCTTCGGAGATGTAGAAACCCACCGAAATCCTGTGCCGGCGCGCAATGCGCCAGCCCGCGAGACCCGGCCGGGCCGCTGCGCATTTCTCAAGCGCCTTCACCGAAATCGGTTCGATCGCAGGCGCCCGATCGCCGCGTGGGAAGGCGCGCCCGACCGCATGCATCAGTGTCAACGCGGGCGTGCGCGGCGCAATCGTACAAACGATCGAGTTGCGCGTGCATGACGTGAGCGCCTCGAGGGTCGCGGCGATATCTTTGCCTTCGTAATGGATGAGCGAGTCCATCGCCACGACATGGTCGAACGCGCCAAGCGCTGGATCCAGCATGTCTCCCACCGCGAACGTCACACAGCCGGAGCATGACAGGCGCGGCGCGCGCTCGCGCGCCAGTTCGATCAACGTTGGGGAAATGTCGATGGCGAGCACATCCGCGCCGCGCCGCGCTGCCTCGACCGCGAGAGCGCCAGTGCCGCATCCGGCGTCCAGAATGCGCAGGCCTTCGAGATTGGTGGGAAGCCACGACAGCAAGGTATCGCGCATCGCGTCGCGACCGGCGCGAACCGTCGCGCGAACTCGCCCGACGGGAGCATCGGACGTCAGCCGTTTCCAGGCGTCGACGGCCGTGCGATCAAAGTAATGTTCGAGTTCGCCGCGTCGGGCGTTCCAGGTGGCGCTCGTCATCAGTCGAACCCCAGAAATTCAAACAGGTCGCGATCCTTCATGGGCTTCGCCTCCAGCGGCTCGAAACCGGTCCAGAGCTGATCGGCAAGCCGCAGATATTCGTTCT
>CANJEY010000104.1 GCA_947472615.1 Beijerinckiaceae bacterium | reverse complement strand
TTTCGCCTGAGCGATGCGCTGGAGGATTGGCGACGTTTTCACTCATGTCTGCGAACCGAAGCTGTGAGAACGCCGATCGCCACAAGCGGACGACCGCATTCGCCTGGCAGCATCGCCTATGCCTCGCGACACGCGCGTCCTCCTCATGTCCAGTCCCTTGTCGTCGTCGATTGCCGGACCAGACAATAGCGCATCCGGCGTTGCAAGCAAAAACGCCGTTCCCCCCGGGCGTTGACAGGCCGGACCGTTACACTAGCATGCGCCCGGACAGCATGAATGCGGCCAAGCTCGGGCATTCAGGGCGCTCATATCATCAGATCGACGCGCGCTGCGCGCTCAGGGGGAAACATGTTCGAAGGCGACCTTCCGCGCCACAAGATCGGCTTTCTGTCGCCGCTCTCCATCATCGATAATTCGGCCTACGAGTTCTACAAGCTCGCCCCCAAGGGCATCATGGCGGTGATGATCCCGCTCGGCCTGTCGGAGTTTTCGGCGGCCGACGTCGACCGCGTGTTCGGACCGCTCGACGGCGTGCTCGACCAGCTGATGGATCGCGGCATCGAAATGACCATTCAGGCCGGCACGCCGCTTGCGGTGCTGATGGGCATCGAGGCGCACGATCGCCTGCTCGCCCACATCGAAAAGCGCACAGGCCATCCGGCGACATCGACCGTCACGGCCGTGGTGCGCGCCGCCAAACACATGGGGCTGAAGAAGGTGGCGCTCGTCAACAAATGGACGGGGCCAATGAACAAGGTGCTCGGCGACTTCTTCGCACGCGCCGGCATGTCCACCTGCACGCCCACCACGAAGGAGCTGACGCCGGCCGAGTTTGTCAAAATCCGCGCCGACGACCACATGCGGCTCTGCTACGAACTCTGCAAGCAGACGTTCAAGGACAATCCCGATTGCGACGGCGTCTACGCCGGCGGCGGCACCTGGCTCGCAGAGCCGGTGATGCGCGAACTCGAGAAGGAATTCCCCAACAAGGTCGCGATCTGCAACCAGACCGCGCAGATGTGGGACACGCTGCAATTGCTCAAGGAATGGAAGCCGATTCCGGGACACAACCGTCTGCTCGCAACGCCCTGACAGGCGGCCCGGCGCGCTTCGCAACACGAGGGAGGACATCGTGCCGGCAGCTCATTTCTGCTTGCGTCCGCTTGCGGCGCTGTGCGTGGCGGCGTCGATTGCGGCTCTGACCGCAAGTGACGCAAGCGCACAACCGAAGACCGTCGCGGACGTTGCGAACTATATGAGCGCGGATCGTCAGAAAGTGCTGGAGGACGGCGCGCGCCGCGAAGGCAAACTGACGATCTACGCCACCGGCACGCAGATCCAGCCGCTGATCGAACGCTTCCAGCAGAAGTACCCGTTCATCAGGGTCGAAATGCCGCGCAATTCCTCATCGGACGCGGCGCGGCTGGTGTTCGAGGAATACAGCGCCGGCGTCTATCAAGTCGACGCGTTCGAACTCTCGTCCTACGGCCTCGTGCCGATGCGCTCGCAAGGCTTCCTGCAGCCGTTTTCGTCGCCGGAAGCCGTGAATTACGTGTCGAGCGCGATCGAGCAGAACCGCCACTGGGTCAGCGTGCGCGAGGGCTACACGGGCATCGGCTACAATCCGAAGATCATCTCGCCCGAGGACTCGCCGAAAACATATCAGGACCTGCTCGACCCGAAGTGGAAGGGCAAGATGGCGATCTCGAGCCTCGTCTCGACCGCCGCCAACTGGGTCGGCACGATGCTGATCACCTATGGCGAAGACTTCGTGCGCAAGTTCGCCGCGCAGGACGTGCGGCCCTATGCGATCACGGGCCGTGCGCTCGCCAATCTGACGATCTCGGGCGAGGCGCCTCTGTCGCCGACGACCTATCAGTCGCACGTGGAGGCCAGTCGCGCACAGGGCGCGTCGATCGCCTGGAACCTGCCCGGCCCGGTGCCGGTGACGGACACGGCGGCGGCGCTGGCCGTGAAAGCCCCGCATCCGCACGCCGGCATGCTGTTCATCGACTTCCTGCTCTCGAAGGAAGGCCAGCTTCTCTACAAGGATCTCGGCTACTTTTCGTCACACAAGGATTTCGCCGCGAACCAGATTCCCGGCATCCAGAAGGTGTTTCTCACCAACCGCCCGAATTTTGTCGACGAGTTTGAATCGTGGATCAACCTGACGCAGCAAGTGTTTCTGCGCGGCGGCAAGCTCAAGCGCGAATAGGCCAACGGCCGCAACAAGGATCAACATGTTCGAAGGATCAATTCCGACCATCAAGCTGGGCGGCCTGCTGCCTCTGCCGATCATCGACAACGCAGCTTATGAATTCTATCGCCTAGCGCCGCCCGGCGTGATGGCGGTGATGATTCCGGTCGGGCTGTCGGAGTTTTCGGCGAAGGATGTGGAACGCGTGTTCGCGCCGCTCGAATCCCTGCTCGATCAATTGATGGATCGCGGCGTCAATCTCGTCGCCCAGCACGGCGTGCCGCTGCCGATCCTGATCGGCGTCGAGGCGCACGATCGAATGATCGACAAGATGGCGAGCTACACGGGCGTGCCGGCGTCGTCGACCGTGCTGGCCGTCGCGCGCGGCGCACGCGATCTCGGGATCAAGAACATCGTTGTCGCCAATAAATGGAACGATGCGATGAACGCCGAGCTCGGCCGCTTCTTCGCCCGCGAAGGCATGACCATCACGGGCAAGACCGTCGAAGTCATGTCGCCGGCGGAATTCGTCAAACTGTCCACAAAGGACAACATGAAGCTCGCCTACGACCTCGGCAAGCAGGCCTTCGAGGATCATCCCGATTGCGACGCCATCTACATCGGCGGCGGCGCGTGGATCGTCGAGCCCGTGGCGGTCGAGCTCGAAAGGCAGTTCGGCAAGCCTGTCATTTGCAACCAGCCCGCGATGATCCGAGATCAGCTGAAGCTGCTGAACGCCTGGACGCCGCGTCAGGGCTTCAGCCGGCTGCTGGGGCTGGCATAGCGGCCGGAGACGATAAGGCGCGCTCAGCGCCCCGTATTGTCCTCGACACCGCCAATGATCTGCGCGAGCTTCGCCACGACGGACTTCGGTGTGGCGACGATCTCGGCGACGATCTTCTGCAACTCAACGCCAGATACGGGATCAATTTCGAAACGTTCCTTCTTGGCCGCTTCGAGGAAAACCGGGTCTTTCACCATTGCGTCAAACGCGTCGCGCAGCGCCTTCACGCGCTCAGCCGGCACGTCGGGTCCGGTGAAGATCGGACGGCCGATCGTGGTCGAGGCCGAGAGCAGCATCATCACGCCGCGATCCTCCTCGTTCTTAACCAGATCCATCATCAACGGCACGTCGGGCAGATCATGCGCTTTCTGCAGTCCGATCTGCACGAGAATGTTGATCTTCTTGTCACGCAGCCAGTCGGCCTTGGTGGCCTTCCATGCCGCCCAGGCATTGGACCCGCGGCCGGCGACCTCGCCCTTTTCCATCGCAAGGCTGATGTCGTTGCCGCCCGGATAGCCAGTGATGATCTTGAACTTGGTGCCGACCAGCGCATTCAGCGCCTTGGGATATTGCGACGACGTGCTGCCGCCGGTCGCCCCCATCGGGACTTCCTTCAGCTTCGCGTCCTCGATCGTCTTCACGCCTGACGTATGCCACGTCACAGTCGTGTTGTTGTCCTGATTGGGATTGCCGATGTAGATCAGCTTGTTCACATCGAACTTGATCTGGGAATCGCCCATCGCCTGTTCGACCGACAGCGACTGGTCGGCCGTCGCCAGAACGCTGCCATCCTTCGGGGCGACGCTGTAAAGGTACTGAACCGCCGTACGGCTGCCGCCGCCGGGCATGTTGCGCGCCACGATCAGCGGCTTGCCGGGAATGTAATCGCCGAGGAAACGCGCCACGAGCCGCGCATACAGATCATACGTTCCGCCGGGCGAATAGCCGATCACCATATCGATCTTCTTGCCGCGGTAGAACGTCTCCACCGGCGTCTGCGCCAGCGCGGGGGCGGCGACGACGCCGGACGCGAGTGCGAACGCCGCCAAGCGGCTCGACAATCCAATGGTCATGCTTCTCTCCTGCCTCACAGAGGCCCTGTTAGGGCGGCTCCGCCCTGTCGGATCGCAGCCGTTACATCGAAATCAAGGCGAATGAAAGCCGGTCCGATTGCCGCAAGCTTCAGGGGCGCGGATGAAATTCCGACTGTCGCCGCAACGGCGCGTCCGCGAAAATCCCGAAAGCCTGCACCACATGACCGGCAGGCACATCCAACCCGCGCGCAACCCCGAGGCCTTTCAGCACGCCGCCGCGACGGTCGGGATCGGGATCGCGATGCGACTCGCCGTCGCCGAGCCGGCAGTTCTGCGCACGGATCGCCCCGATGATTTGCGCGCCTCGGCCGATGCTGTTGTCGAGGCTGAGCGATCCGCCGCCCATCAGGCGCGCCCTCGCGCCGATCACGATGGTGACGCCTGCGTCGGCGCAGATCGTGAATCCGCCCTCCTCGCCGATTTCAGCCTGCTCGGCGATCCTCACCTGTGCGCTGCGGGCCACGATGCGTGACCCGGCATGTAGGATGACCTCGGCGGAAATTTCGATGTTGCCGGCCGCGTCAGCGTCAATCACGACGCCGGGCCAGAGCACGACGCCCGACGCGAGGACGGCGTTCGGCGAGATCAGCGTCGAGGCGGGATCGAGGATCAGAACGCCGCGCCCGATCAGCCCGGCTGTTGCTTCGACGCTCAGGAACCCCATCGCGCGGCGGACATCGTCAGAAGTGCTGATCACGCCCGGCATCTCTCAGACAGCTCGCCCGCAGGCACAAAAAAAGCCGCGGCGGACAGGCATGTCCACCGCGGCGATTTTAACGAAGCGATGCAGGCCGATCAGGCTATGGCTTCGCCCTTCGACGACGTCGCCAGACCCTTGAGAACCGTCTTCAGGATCCACAGCGCCTGCAGGATCAGAACGGCCGACAGGATCAGATCGAGCACCAGAACGATCGTCGCGCCCTGAGCCTTGAAAGCGTTCGAGAGGAAAACTGCGAGGATCAGGAAGATCAGCGAGCCGATCATGGTGACGAAGAAGGTGCGGAAACCGATGTCGTCGATCGCCTGGAAGTGCGACTCGTAGACAGTGCCCTTGGCGAAGTCGGTGTTGTAGTACCAACGCTTGCCGAGATAGTTGTTGCTCAGGAACAGCGCGGCGCTGGCGACGATCAGCGCGCCGAACACGTGCTGGATGACGTTACCGGTGAGGATGCCGGCGATCGGGATCAACAGCCAGATGATGTTCGCCGAGATCACCAGATAGCAATTGCGAACGACCGCCGCCAATTGATCGATGCTCGGCGTCGTTTCCTTATCCTGATCTCGGAGCACATAGCCCGGAATCTTGACGAGATCAGAATTTGAAAGCTTAGCCACGTTCCCCTCCAGTATTCCCGAATATTCTGTTACAAGTCTTCATGTTATACTTGTAGATGCGGGCATGTTTTCATAAAGCCCCGCCCCCGTCAACGCCATGCCGCCGCAAGTTCGACATAATTCAACGAATTCCTGCGATTTCCGACGCTTACGCCTCGCCCTCGGCCTGCGCCGGCCGATACAGGTCGATGATCTCGATCACGTTGCGATCGGGATCGTGGAAATAGGCGCTGCGGCCATGGAACGTGCCAGAGCGCCGGTCCTCTTCCTTGAAGATTCGAATGTTCTTCGAAGCCAGAAATTCCTTGGCGCGATCGTATTCCTCGGCGGAAACCCGAAACGCCGTATGGATCTCGTGCTTGTCGTCGAAGTTAGGATCGATCGGCTTTTCCGAATAGGTCAGCACGAAATAGGTCTTGTCCGGCGATTCGACGAAAACCATGTGGTGGTTGCGGCGGATGCGCTTGAGGCCGAGAATCTCGGTGTAGAATTTCTCCGACCGGTCGAGGTCTTTCACCGGAATGGTGAAATGCACCAGATGATCCAGCTTCAGCATGCGCGTTCCCCGTCAGCTCGCCCGCTCGTTCGGGCATTCGGCCGGCAACATAGCGACCTCCGCGACGCTTTGCACGCCCGCAAGGATGTGCGTGCAGGTTTGAAATGGCGAAGCCGCCTGGGCTACGCCATATGGGAGCGGAGATAGGAGCTTCCCATGACTGCCAAGATCGTTGAATCTGTCGAGCACGCCCCGCCCCCGCATTGGGTTGGCGATGGCTTTCATGTGCGTCCGCTGTTCGCCCGCAAGGCGTTCACCCACGCCGTCAGCCCGTTTCTGATGCTGGATTACGCCGCACCCACGATGTTTCCGCCGCGCGACAAGCCGGCCGGCGTCGGCCCCCACCCGCATCGCGGCTTCGAGACCGTGACGATCGTCTACGCCGGCGAGGTGGAGCATCGCGATTCCGCCGGCCATGAAGGCAAGATCGGCGAAGGCGACGTGCAGTGGATGACGGCGGCGTCCGGCGTGGTCCACGACGAGTTTCACGCCCGCGATTTCGCCCGCAAGGGCGGGCTCGTCAGCATGGCGCAACTGTGGGTCAATCTGCCGGCAGAACACAAGATGGCGAAGCCGCGCTACCAGACCGTCCTGAAGGGTCAGATTCCGATGGTCGCCCTCCCGGACGGCGCCGGAACCTTGCGGGTCATCGCCGGCGCCTATGCGGGCGCGTCCGGCCCGGCCCAGACCTTCACGCCGCTGTCGGTGTGGGATGCCCGCCTGACCGCCGGCAAGTCGACGTCCCTCGCCATTCCGGCTGGCCATCGCTCGCTGATGCCGGTGCTCGACGGCGCAGTGACGATTGGTGGCCAGACCTTCAAGGCCGGCGACGTGGCGTTCTTCAGCGACGGCGGCGACACGATCGACGTCGCCGCCACGACCGATGCCAAGCTGCTGTTCCTGTCGGGCGAACCGATCAAGGAGCCGATCGCCCATTACGGCCCGTTCGTGATGAACACCGAGGCCGAACTGCGCCAGGCGGTCGAGGACTTCCGCAAGGGCAGAATGGGCATGTTGGCGGTGTAGCCGTTCAAAACCCGCCTTCGAGCGGCTCGAGGCCCGCCATGTCGATGGCGGCGTCGAGCCGCGAGTTGGCGTAGAGCAAGGCGTTTGCGTGCGGCGGCGAACCGTAATCGAGCCGCGCGGCCCGCTCGAACTGGTTCAGCACCCAGCGAAATTCGCCAAGCTCGCTGACCGGATCTGGCGTTTCGCGCGCCCAAGCGGCGTCGGCGTCGCCGCGCACAGGACTGCACGCTTCCAGCGCGAACTTGTGTTCATCCTCGCCGTAATAGAGCCGCGCGATACGCTCGTAGCCGCGCAGCGCCGCCAGTGTTTCAATGAGATCGGCCACCGGATCGGGGCGCGCTTTTGCCCATTCACGGGCCTGCGTCGAGGTGAGCACGATCGTCATGGGGCGGTCTCCTGTTCCGGCCCCTTTGAAAACCTCTTAGCGACGATTTTCAATCGGAACTTCCCGGCAACGATAGCCGATGAAGCATTGCGAATTGTCGCGGGTGTGGACGAAGGCCGGCTCCAGCGTCTCGCTCACCGTGCAGAAGGCGCGCGACGCCACGAACCTGTCGAAGGTCGCAGGGCCAGTCGCGGTGATCACCGCCCCACCCTTGCTGATCATCGTCGCCGCCGCCTCGCAGGACATCGAGGTTGTATTCGGGCGCGATTGAGCCAGGGCTCCTCCCGTCAGGCCTCCGAGCAACAATGCGGCGAACAACAGTCTCATCGACCTCTCCCGTACGTACCTTTGCGGCTCTTCGGGAAGAGTCTAGTCGATCATCCGGCGCGCGCAATGATTACGGAGCGATGCGGGGCGGGCTCCCGCCTTTGTGATCGGCGGCCCGCGACCAGACCTGAAGAGTCGCGCCCTGCGCGGCGTCGAGCATGATGGTTTCCGGTTCGCGAAGACCGGACGCGCGCAGCACGTCGGCGGCGGATCTGCCCTCGCTGCAGGCGGAGAAGATTGGCGCGCCATCGGGGATGGCGCAACGCGTCGCGCGGGCCAGATGGAACGCGTCGAACCCGATGGTCAGAAACAGATCGAACACAAGACGGCCGCCCGTCACGGCGACGCAGCCGCCCTCCTGCAGCAAAGTTGATGCGACTTGCGGCCACGACGCCTGAGCGGGGTTCCACCACCATGCGTCGGCGCGCTGTTCGAGACCGGTTGCGGAGCCCGACAACACCAGCCTGCGCCTGTTCCGCACATTCGGAAACGCCTGATGTCCGATGCGGCCGACCACGACCAGCGCGGCGCGATCGAGTTCATCCTGAAAGCGCCGCCAGTCTGCCTCGATGCGCAGGCCCTGCGGCATGTCGCCATTTCGCTCGCCGATGCGATCGTCGGCGGACACGATGGCGTGGCCCGAGATGAAAACTCCGCCCTGCCTCAATGCAGGATCTGGCCGAGGAACAATCTGGTGCGCTCGTGCTGCGGATTGGTGAAGAAGGCTTCCGGCGTATTGATCTCGACGACCTCGCCGCGATCCATGAACACGACGCGATCCGCCACCTGACGTGCGAAGCCCATTTCGTGCGTCACGCACAACATGGTCATGCCGTCGTGCGCGAGCTGCACCATGGTGTCGAGCACTTCCTTGACCATCTCGGGATCGAGCGCCGACGTAGGTTCGTCGAACATCATGATCTTCGGCGCCATACAGAGCGAGCGTGCAATCGCCACGCGCTGCTGCTGACCGCCCGACAACTGGCCCGGATATTTGTTCGCCTGCTCGGGAATCTTGACCCGCTTCAGATAGTGCATGGCGATTTCTTCCGCGTCTTTCTGCGGCGTCTTGCGCACCCAGATCGGCGCCAGCGTCAGGTTCTCCAGCACGGTCAGATGCGGAAACAGATTGAAGTGCTGGAACACCATGCCGACGTCGCGGCGGATTTCGTCGATGCGCTTGAGGTCGTTCGTCAACTCGATGCCGTCGACCACGATACGGCCCTTCTGGTATTCCTCCAGCCGGTTGATGCAGCGAATGGTTGTCGACTTGCCCGAGCCGGACGGCCCGCAAATGACAATCTTCTCGCCGCGCTTCACGGTGAGGTTCACATCGCGCAGCACGTGGAAGTCGCCGTACCATTTGTTGACGCCGACGAGATCGACGGCAATGTCGTTGGTCACGGGCGTCGTCTTGATCAGTGCGTCGGCAGCCAAATCAATCTCCTATCGCCTTCGCCCGGCGGACAATTTACGCTCGAGCATCTGCGAATACCGCGACATGGTGAAACAGAAGACCCAATAGAAGATCGCCGCGAACACATAACCTGTTGTGGAGATCGTCGGCCCGGCCCAGACTGGATCGAGACGCGCCGTGTCGACCGCGCGCAAGAAATCGAAGATGCCCACGATGGCGACGAGCGTCGTGTCCTTGAACAGCGAGATGAACGAATTGACGATGCCGGGAATCACGGTCGTCAGCGCCTGCGGCAGGATGATGAGCCGCATCATCTGCCAATAGCCGAGGCCGAGCGCCATCGCGCCCTCGAACTGGCCTTTCGGCATCGCCTGCAGGCCGCCGCGCACTGTTTCGGCCATATAGGCCGCGGCGAACAGCGAAATGCCGATCAACGGACGCAACAGCCGGTCGGGCGTCCATTGCTGCGGCACGAACAGCGGCAGCATCGTGTTGGCCATGAACAGCACGGTGATCAGCGGCACGCCGCGCACAAATTCTATGAACACGACGCAGACGAATTTGACGAACGGCAGTTTCGAGCGCCGCCCCAGCGCCAGCACGATTCCAAGCGGCAGCGACACCACGATGCCGACCGTCGCCACCAGCAGGCTGACGAAGACGCCGCCCCACAGGTTCGTCTCCACGACCGGCAGTACGCCCGCGACGCCGCGCAGCAGCACGAAGGCCACGACAGGATAGACGACAAAGAACAGCAAGGAGCCGAGCGCCTTGCGCGGGATACGCGGCACGAGAAGCCAGACCACCAGAGCCGCGCCGAGCACGAGCGTCAGGTCCACCCGCCACACTTCGTCGCGCGGATAGGAGCCGTACATGAAAAAGCTGAACTTGCGCGCCACATAGGCCCAGCACGCGCCGGTTCCGGGCGCGCGGCAGGCGGCCCCGTCGGGCGCGCTCCAGACGGCGTCGATAAACAGATAGCGCACGATGTCCGGCACGATCCACAGGATCAGCAGGATCGACCCCAGCGTCAGCAGGCCGGACATGGGCGTCGAGAACAAGTTTTCCTTCAGCCATGCGGGCGCGCCGCGCACCGTGAGCGGCGCGGGCAATGACCGCGCTTCCTGCGTGCGGACGAAAGCCGTTGATGCAGCGTCGCTCATCTCAGCGCTCCGCCAGCGACATGCGCTTGTTGAACATGTCCATCGCTACCGCCGTCACCAGCGAGATGACGAGATAGACCGCCATGGTGATGGCGATGACCTGCACGGCCGCTCCCGTCTGGTTCAGCACCGTGCCGGCGAACACCTGCACGAGATCCGGGTAGCCGATGAAAACCGCCAACGACGAATTCTTGATGAGGTTCAGATACTGGTTCGTCAGCGGCGGAATCACGACCCGCATCGCCTGCGGGATGATGATGAGATTGAGCGCCTGACTGCGACGCAGACCGAGCGCCGACGCCGCTTCGGTCTGCCCATGGGCCACCGCCAGAATGCCGCCGCGCACCACCTCGGCGATGAACGACGCGGTGTAAAGCGACAGGCCGAACATCAGCGCAGCGAATTCGGGCAGGATGCGGGTGCCGCCGTTGAAGTTGAAGCCGCGCAGCTCGGGGTACGTGAGGGTGATAGGCCGGCCGGCGATGAAGAAGGCCAGCAGAGGCAACCCAACAATCAGGCCCAGCGCAACCCACATGACGGGTCGCTGCTCGCCTGTCTGTTTCTGTAGCGTGCGGGCGCGGCTGCGATAGACGAAGGCGGCCACGAGCGCGACCGCGAGGGCTGCGAGGATCGCCCATGCGCCGGGCCCGTATTGCATCTCGGGGAAAATCAAGCCGCGATTGTTGAGATAGACGCCGGCGTTGCCGGCGAAACGCACGACGCCATCGCTCGACAGGTCGGTGAACGAGGGCGCTCCGAACAGCCAGCCGAACGCGCCGACCGCGATCAAAAGGGACCCCGCCGCATTGCTGAACAGCGGCGTCAGGCCCGCAGCGGACTTGCTGGCGCGCACCACCAACCAGCCCGCAACCGCGATGGCCAGACACACGACGGTCGAGAGGACCGAGGGCGCCGCGAGCGACATCGCCGGCACGGCGATCGAGTCGCGCGGGTTCGGCAGCGGCTTCAGCACCGCATTGTACCAGAACAGCAATTGCAGCAGCAGCGGGATGTTGCGCAGCGTCTCGACGTAGACGGTTGCGAGACGCGCCACGATCCAGTTCGACGACAGACGCGCGATGCCGACCACGAAGCCCACGACCGTCGCCACCACGATGCTGATGCTGGCGACCAGCAGCGTGTTGAGCAGGCCGACCCAGAACGCGCGGCCATAGGTCGAGGCGGCGGCGGAATATTCGATGAGGGTGAGATTGACGTCGAAGCCTGACGTCTTGTTCCAGAAACTGAAATCGGTCGGGATGCCGCGCGACCGCATGTTGGTGCTGGCGTTATTCACCGCCTCGGCGACCAGAAAGCCGAGGATGAGAAGCAGAACCGCCTGATAGGCGTATCCGCGCTTCGCCGGATCATTCCACCATGCGACGGCCGGCGGCCCGCTCGACTGTATCTGGCTCAACGCTGTGCCCCCGATCGCAGCGGGCCGGACCGCGAACGGTCCGGCCCGGAGTCAACTCAGCGAATCGGCGGCGCGTACTGGATTCCACCCTTGGTCCAGAG
>CANJEY010000103.1 GCA_947472615.1 Beijerinckiaceae bacterium | reverse complement strand
TTCTGCTTCACGATCAGCCAGACCGGCCCGAACGCGATCCAGTGGAAACGCGACGATGGCTATTCCGGCACGGCGCGGATCACAAACTGATCATTTGCCGGCCGGCACGCAGACGGGGGTGCGATACAGCGGCGAAACGAATTTCGCGCCCGGCATTTCGGCGCGGATGCGCTCGAACAGCGGTTCGACGGCCAGATCGACAAAGCTGCCATAGCTCTCGTCGTGATGGGCCGGCAGGAACAGCTTCGGCCGGAACAGTTTGACCAGCGGCAGCGTCTCGGCGATCTGCCGCGACGAAACCGGATGGCCCTGATAGGCGACGATCGCCACATCCACCGGGCCCGTGCGTTCCGCCAGCTTGCGATCGCCCTCCGTCACCGGCCCGGCGCTGTCGAGAAACAGCACCTTGAATCCATCGTCGAACGTGAACGCGAAGGCCAACGTGCCATTGCGCAGGATGTCGCGGTCGGCCGAACCCTGCTTGCGCACGAACTCCATCTGGGCGTCTTCGTCCTTGGTGGGCGCGGGCATTTCCAGATCGAAGACGTGCCGCATGGTCTTCGCGGTTTCGGGATTGATGTCGCTGTGCTGCGCAAGCCCCGCATCGATGCTCATGTCGCCGATCTTCAGCCTGTCGCCGTCTTTCATGGCGACCGCCTGATCCTTCGGCAGGCCCAGCTTCTGCGAGACGTCGGCGGTGATCGCAGCGCCATAGATTTTCGCGCCGGTGCGTTTCGCGATCGGCACCGCGTCGGACATGTGGTCGTAATGCGCATGGCCGATGAAGATCGCATCGGCCTTGCGCACCTGATCGGCCTTCATGCCGATGTCGCGCGTGAGAATCTTGCGATCGAAATAGGCGTCGAGCAGATAGACCTTGCCGTCACGCACCATTTCGTAATTGGCGGTGCCGAGCCAGCGAAACACTGTGGTTCGGTCGCCCGCGGCCGGGGCGGGTCCGCCGGCCATCACGGGCGTCAGCGATTCGCATGCGCCTTCGGCCGCCAGCGCAGTCGTGGACAGTCCACACAAGGCCGAAGCCGCAATCCACAAAGCCGCCCGCCGCATCGCATCCTCCCATTTTGTCTTGGCGGCCAGTCAACCACATCGGCGCCGGATGGCAAAATGCGCGCGCATCCGCTAGCGCAATTCGCCGTCCAGTTCGTCCGGGTTCGCGATCACTCGCGACCATCGGATCGACACGACGCGCCATTTCGGGTCGATTTTCTGCAGATCCGCGATCACGCCCGGAATGTGGGCGGCCCCATAGGTGATCCAGATCTTGTTTTCCGCTTCGTCGACGATCCTGCGGGCGAGCTTTTCGTTGCGGAAGGTGAGGATCACCTTGTCCTTCTGCGACGGAGCCTGTTTCTGGGCGAACGTCCAGCTGAAGAAGCCGCGGCACGCAAAACCCAACAGCTTGCGCTGAGCCGGGGTGCCAGCCTGCCAGAACTCCAGAAAGGACTTCACCACATTGCCATCGCTCTTCGGGGTCGCGTCCTTGCGGCCCGCGCCGCCCATCTCCTTCGCAAAGGCCGGATCGTCGCGCATCAGGCGGTCGTACTCGGTCTTCATGTCGAGATAGGTCACATCCGCCGTCACATGCCGGGCCGGATGCACGGTGAAGTCCTTCGTCAGACCCTTGAAGTAATCGAGCTGGAACTGCATGCCACAGCCATCGGCCAGCGCCTTGTAACCTTCTGACAGATCGGTGTTGCCGCCGGTTGCGAACCGGTCGAACCATTCCGTCAGATCGGGCCGCCCGTCGACCGGCTGTACGCCTTCGTAAAATAGCCGGTAGCCGTTATCGAGCGCCTCGCGCAGGTCATAGACCACGGATTTGTAGAACGTCTCCGAACCGATGTGCTGCATGCCCTGAAATTGCACGGTCTTCGTGCCATCTGTGAGGGTCACCAGCGGCATCGTGGTCGGGCGCGCATCGACCAGATAGGCGAGCCAGTACAACGGGAAGGCGACCGTCGCCGTCAAAGCCATGAACAGCACCGCCGTGATCGCGGCGAATGAGCGGACGGGCGACCAGCCCGGTCTTTTGCGGGCGACCCACCGACGGAGCAGGAACGCCGGAATCGCCAGCACGAGCGCCGCCGCCGCCACGAGCCCCAACACCCACCACGGCCAGACCAGCAGGATCGGCAGCCCCAGCCCGAACAGGACGACGAGCACGAACAGCACGATGGCCGAACCGCCAATCCACAATCGCTGCGCCATCGCCGCCTCCACGCGTTGAAAAGTCAGGGTCTCCAGATTTCGCCAGCTTAGCGTTACGGCCAAGGTCGGGCCCGCACTCGAGGTCACGCAGGCGTGTTGTCGGTCGGTGGGCGTTCGGATGGCGGCTGCCCCATGCCGTCTGTAAGCTCCACCCAAACCGGGCGGAGGACACATGAGCGAGCACATCGACGCAAAGCGCCTTCTGATTCCCCAGCTTGGGCCGCTCTATGGCTTCTTCGGCCAGTACAGTTACGCGTTCATGCGTATCTGCACGGGCGCGATCCTGATTCCACACGGCGTCGGCAAGATGTTCTCCGACGCCCCATGGCAGACGGCCCCGATGGAGCGGATGGGCCTGTGGCCGCCTCTGCTCTGGGCCATGCTGGTCGCCGGTACGGAATTCTTCGGCGCGATCTTCCTCACCATCGGCCTGTTCACCCGTTTTGCGGCGGCGGTGGTGATGATCGAAATGTTCGTGATCGCCTATTTCATCAACGGCCCGAAGGGCTTCCTGTGGACGCGCGGCGGCTACGAATATCCGCTGCTCTGGGGCCTTCTGTGTCTGGCGATCCTGTTTCGCGGCGGCGGGCGGCTGTCGGTGGATCAGTATTTGCCGAAGGAGTTGTGAGGCGCCTCAGGGCGGCGTCAGCGCCTTGCGGACCTTGTCAACGGTGGCGGTCGGCAGGCCGTAGGCGTTCGCCACCAAAGCCTGCATTTCGTCTCCCGAGGTTGCGTCGATCGTCAGCCGCAGTTGGGCGATTTCGGCGAGGAAATCCGCATCCCGCATTGTCGCCATGAAGGCGTCGCGCAAGGCCTTGACGCGATCGGCCGGAATGCCGGGCGGAGCGATGTAGGGGCGCGCCAGAATGGTGCTCTGGAAAACCACATCGAGCGCGTCGCGGCCGCTCTGGTCAGGCACAGAATCGCGCACGAGCGGCACATCGGGCGGCACTTCCGGCATCTTCTTCGGCGCAAGTTGCGCCAGAATGTTGATCGTACCGTCGCGCAACCAATCCGGGCGGGCGGCTTTCAGCCCCTCGAAATCCCAGACGCGGCCGGAAATCTCGCCCTGCTCCAGCGCGAGCGCCGCCTCGCGGGTGCCCGGATAGCCGGTGATGATCTTCAGCCGATCAAGGCCCATGATGTTCTTGATCGCCAGCGGCAGAGTATAGGTGTCTCCCGTCGTCGATGTGGCGCCGATCGTCAGCCCCTTGTCGCGCACGTCCTCGAGCGTTTTCACGCCGGTCGAGGCGAGCGCCACCATCACCGAAGCCGAACTCACCACGTTGCCGATCATCGTCATTTCGGTCGGCGAGAATTGCGCCTTGGACTGCGCTCCGGAAAACAGCGGGTCGAAGATCAGCGCCGAATTGACGGCTCCGAACGCGGTTCCGTCGTGAGGAGCGATCTTCGCCAGGTAATTCGCCAGCGTCATGCTGCTGGCGCCCGGCATGTTGGAGGCCAGCATCCGCGGGTTGCCCGCCAAGTGCCTCGGCATGTGCTTGGCGATGGAGCGCCCATAGAGATCATAAGCGCCGCCGACCGCGTATCCGATATAAACCGTGATGGTCTTGTCGCGGAAGAAGTCCGCCACCGCATCTGCCCGAGCGGACGCAGACGTACAGGCGGCCAAAATCAGGACCGAGATCCATTTCCTCATGCGTTCCCCCGCGTCCGGCTTTGATGAAGCCAGATCGAATTGGCCGACGCGGAAATGGCGAGTCGTCCGCGGCGGCGTTTCCGCAGCTTATCGCGAGCCCTGCCCGGCGCAAAGGACCAGACGTCGCAGCCGCCCGGTCGGGCGCGCCGCACAAGTGTCGAAAGTCATAAGGGATGAAACGCGGACTCCATTGTTGACCCCGGCCGATGAGAACAAACCATCGGCTGGGAAGCAGGCGAACCAAAGCATTCGCTACCTGACGCAGCCGCCGATGAACTCGCTCAGACAGGCGTCAATAGCCGCGAGCATCGTGCTGGCGTTGCCGAGATTGTAGGACTCCACCCGGCCATTCGACTGCAAACGGAACTGCGCGGCCTTCGCCTTCGCGATTTTGTCCAGATCGCCGTTCGACAGACTACGGGCGGTCCACAAGCGGTTGTCGCCGAGATCCGTCATCGGCTGGCTGAGTTTCGCATTGCCAGGGATCAGGGTGATGTCGAGATTGTCCGACGAGCCTTTGCCTGCGCCGGTTCCCTGAAGATGCCGCAAAAAGCAGAACGGTCAAAATACGGCAGAGGCGAAGTTTCGCAAGAGTGACCAGCGCGATTCACGCCGCGACGCGAGCGCGGAAACCGGCCCTCAAACCTTCCCCGGCACCTTCGCCTGTTCGAACGTCGCCATGTCGCGATGGCAGGCCAGCGCCGCCTTGACGAGTCCTACGGCCAGCGCTGCGCCCGATCCTTCGCCGAGGCACATGCCGAGATCGAGCAGCGGCCTCTTGCCGATGCGGCGCAACACCTCCGCGTGCGCGCCTTCGGCCGACACATGACCGGCGACGCAATGGTCAATTGTGGCCGGGTCGAGACGGTGCAGGATCGAGGCCGCGGCGGTCGCCACATAGCCGTCGAGGATCACCGGAATACGCTCCATGCGGGCCGCCATGATCGCGCCAGCCATGGCGGCGATCTCGCGGCCGCCGAGGCGGCGCATCAGTTCGAGCGGATCGGCCAGATGGTCGCAGTGCAGCGCCACGGCGGCCTCCACCGCCGCCACCTTGCGGGCGTGTCCGGCGTCGTCGACGCCTGTGCCGCGCCCCACCCAGTCGGACGCCTTGCCGCCGTACAGGCCGTGATAGATCGCCGCCGCGATCGTGGTGTTGGCGATGCCCATCTCGCCCAGCGCCAGCAGATCGGAGCCGCCCGCGATCGCCTCCATGCCGAACGCGAAGGTCGCCGCGCAGGCGGCTTCGTCCATGGCGGCGTCGGTCGTGATGTCGCGCGTGGGAATGTCGAGCGCCAGTTCGAACACCTTCAGGCCGATGTCGAACGTCGCGCAGATCTGGTTGATGGCAGCGCCGCCGGCGGCGAAATTCTCCAGCATGGCGCGCGTCACCGTCTGCGGATAGGCGGAGACGCCGCGCGCCGCGACGCCGTGATTGGCGACGAACACCGCCACCAGCGGGCGCAGCACGCTCGGCTGTGAGCGGCCCTGCCACGCAGCAAGAAATTCGACGATCTCCTCGAGCCGGCCGAGCGCGCCCGGCGGCTTGGTCAACTCCCGGTCGCGCGCCCGCACCTCGTCGACGCAGATATCAGAGGCCGGCGGCATCATCGGCAGCAGGTTGCGAATATCGTCGAACGGCAGTCCCGAAGCGGCCATGTGAGGTTCCGGCGTGAGAGAGGATGGGGTCTTAGCCCCGCAGGCCGGGTTTGCAAAGGCGGTGGAAAACCGGCATTGCGGCGATATGGACCCGCTCCGCTCGTTTCTGTGCGACCTCGCCGCATGCCTGCGCTTCTACTCGCGCCTGCCGGTTCCGGCGCTGCCGTTCGAGACCGACCCGCACGCCATGCCGGATTTCCGCACCGAAGTGCGCGCCTTGCCGGTGGCGGGCGCGGTCATCGGACTGGTGGGCGCAGGCGCTCTGGCGCTGGCGACCGGCCTCGGCCTGCCCGCGACCGTCGCGGCGGCGCTGGCGCTGACCGCGCTGGTGGCCGCGACGGGGGCCTTCCACGAGGACGGTCTCGCCGACACGGCCGACGGCTTCGGCGGCGGCGCGACGCGCGCCCGCAAGCTGGAAATCATGAAGGACAGCCGCATCGGCACATATGGAGGCGCGGCGCTGGTCCTGTCGCTGCTGCTGCGCTGGACAGCCCTGACGGCGCTGCTCGACCGGCGCGGCGACGATTTCGCCTGTCTGGTGCTCATCGCCGTCGCGGCCCTGTCGCGCACCGTGGCGCTGATCCCGCTCGTGGCGCTGGAGCCGGCGCGCGACGACGGCGCGGCATGGCGGGCCGGCAAGCCCGAAGCCCCCGCCCTGATGGTCGCCGCCGCGCTGGCGCTGGCCTTCGCGTGCCTGCCGGTTCTGGGCGGGGCGAGTTCGCGCCAGTGCGCGCTGGCGATCGTACTGGGGTTCGCAGCCGCCTGGCTGACCATGCGCCTTGCGGCGCGCCAGATCGGAGGCCAGACCGGCGACGTGGCGGGCGCAGCCCAGCAGGCCGCAGAAGTCGCCGCGCTCTGCGCTTTTCTGGCAAGCTGACGCGGCGCGGCGCGAAACGGATTTGATAATCCGCGCCGTCGCGCCTAAATGCGGCTGATGAGCGCTGTCCCCTCCCCCTGCATCGACGTCTGCCGGCTCAACCCCGTCACGCATATTTGCGCCGGATGCAGCCGCACGATCTTCGAAATCGACGCCTGGCCGTCGTTGAGTGACGCCGAGAAGCTGGAAATCCTGCAGCGGATCGCCGACGCGGCGGCGACGCGGGATGCGGGCGCGGCGCCCCCGACCCGCGCCTGATGGGCTTCGTCATCGTCTTCGGCCTGCTGGCGGCCGGACTGATCGTCCTGTTCATGGGCAGCGGCGAGCCGATCCTCGGCCTCTATCCCGACCAGTTCGCGCAGGCGACTATCTCGGCCGCCGTCGCGGTGGCGCTCGCCGGTTCGCTCGCCACGCGGTTTCGCGGACGCTTCGGGGAAGCGCTGCGGGCGCTGGCGGTCTGGTGCCTGATCTTCGTCGCCTTCGCGGCGGTGTACGCCTATCGCTTCGAGCTTCAATCAGTGGCCGACCGCATCGTCGGCGAATTGCTGCCGGGCCGCGTGACAGTGGGCAAACCCGGCGAAGCCTCCGTGGCGCGTCGCAGCGACGGCCATTACGTCATCGACGCGCAGGCCAATGGCGTGTCGACCCGCTTCGTGTTCGACACCGGCGCATCGAATGTCGTCGTGCGCGCGGAAGACGCCGAGCGCATCGGCATCGAGACGCGCGGCCTCGCTTACAACGTGTCGGTATCCACCGCCAACGGCATGGCGATGGCGGCCGAAACGCGCATCGCGACGCTCGCCATAGGGGCGATCCGCGAGCGTAATGTCCGCGCGCTGGTGGCGCGGCCGGGCGCGCTGCACGAAAACCTGCTGGGACAATCGTTTCTCGAACGCCTCGACAGCTATCGCGTCGAGAAGGACAGGCTGATCCTGCGCGGCAAGGCGTCGTAATTATTCGGTTGGCACGAACGTCATGGTGGAGAGCGTGACCGCCACCGTCCTGCGTTCATCGCCCTCGATCGCCTCGACCTCGCCTTCGACGACCGACAGGCGCTTGCCGCTGCGCTTGACGCGGCCCGTCGCCACGAAGCGCTCGCCCACGGCGGGACGCAGGAAGTTGATCTTGTACTCGACCGCGACGACGTCCGCCCCGACGCTTGCGAGCGTCATCGCCGCATACGCGCAAGCGGAATCGGCGATTGTGCCGACCACGCCGCCATGCAGGAACCCATGCTGCTGATGCAGGTCGGCCGCGTCGTCCATCTCGATGACGGCGCAACCGGGTTCAAGCAGCGTCAGCCGCGCCCCGATCGTCACCATCACGGTCTGCCGCAGGAAACTGTCGCGGATGCGCGCCTCTATGTCTGGATCGAGCGCGCTCATGCGGCCTCCGCATCGGGACGCCGCACATGCGCCGCCGCCTCGCGCACGACTTCGAGGCCGCGCCCGCGCTTCACCGCCTCGGTCGCCAGATGCCGCCGCCACATCCGCGCGCCCGGCATGCCGGCGAACAGGCCCAGCATGTGCCGTGTCATGTCGGCGAGGCGCACACCCTCGGCCAGACGGGCTTCGAGATACGGCATGTAGGCGTCGAGCGCCTCGAACTGCGTCGCGACCGGCGCCGCCTCGCCAAAGAATTGCGGATCGACCCCGATGAGCAGGCCCGGGTCCTGATAGGCGGCGCGGCCGAGCATCACGCCGTCGAGGCCGTTCAATTCGTCGTGCGCCTGCGCCAGCGTCAGCAGGCCGCCATTGAGGATGATGGGCAGGCCCGGATAGTCGCGCTTCAGGCTCCGCACCAGTTCGTAATCGAGCGGCGGCACATCGCGATTTTCCTTGGGCGACAGGCCTTTCAGCCAGGCCTTGCGTGCATGCACCACGAGCGCATCGACGCCCGCCGCCGTGACGCTGCGCGTCATAGCCCACAGCGCCTCCGCCGGCTCCTGATCGTCGACCCCGATGCGGCATTTCACCGTGACCGGAATGCGCACCGCCGCCTTCATGGCGGCGACGCACCCGCCCACCAGTGCCGGCTCGCGCATCAGGCACGCGCCGAACGCGCCGTTCTGCACGCGATCCGACGGGCAGCCGCAATTGAGGTTGATTTCCGCATAGCCAAACTCCTCGCAGATGCGGGCGCAGCGCGCGAGATCGGCCGGGTCCGACCCGCCGAGTTGCACCGCGACAGAATGCTCGGCCTCGCTGAAGCCCAGCAGCCGCTGCCGGTCGCCGTGAATGATCGCGCCCGTCGTCACCATCTCGGTGTAAAGCAACGCGCGACGCGTCATCACGCGATGGAAAGCCCGGCAATGCCGGTCAGTCCAGTCCATCATGGGGGCGACGCAGAAGCGCCAGGTGCGGTCGTCGATGGTCATCAGGGGAAATCCTGACGCTCAAGTGGCGCAAACCAACGACATGCGCAACTCTCAATCTTTCCGCCCGCCCGTATGCCCGCGATCGCCCTCGCCCGGCGCGCCGACATCGACGCGCGCGTCGATGACATAGATGCCGCCGCCGCGCACCACGGCCTCGCCGCGCAGCAGCGCCGCGCGGAAATCCGTCGCATTCATCACCGGGCCTTCGCCGTCGAGCCCCTGCGCGCGCGCCAGCCCGATGAGGTCGATCGGCGGATTGACCATTTCCTGACCGACGAACTTGTTCTCGACCGGCCGGTTGCGCACCACCGCCATACGCTCCTGGTGCGCCACGTCGTTGTTGTAGACGAGATTGTTGGCGATCACGACGAGCAGCGGAATTTCCATATGCGCCGCTGTCCAGAAAGCGTTGCAGCCCATGGCGAAATCGCCGTCGCCCAGAATCGCCAGCGGCAGGCGGCCGGAGCCTTTCAACGCGAGCGCCGCCCCTACCGCGTTCGACGGACCAGAGCCGATGCCGCCGCCGCCATCCATGCCGGCGAAATCGAGCGGGTGCTTGTGATTCACTGTGTCGGCCGGCCAGCCGAGCGCATAGCCGGTGATGGTCGTGTCGCGCGTATCGCAGAATTCGCGCACGCACAGCGCCAGATCCTTCAGCGACATCACCACATCTAGACGCGGCGCCGGCAGAGGTTTGGCTTCGCGCACCGGAAACTTCGGGGCGGCCTTCTGGTCCGAGCCGCGCAGCCGCCGGACAGCGGCGAGCAGCGGCCGCACGATCTGGTCCGGCGTCGAGAGGATTTTGAGATCCACCGGCGCGAGCCCGAAGTGGTCCATGCTCCAGCCGTTGTGCAGATAATCGTCCACCGTGCAATGGATGACCTTCGCCGCGACCGGAACGTCCTTGCCGAGAGACAGCGTGAACTGGCCCTTGAGGTCGATCCAGTCGAGCGACAAGATCACGTCGGCCTCGCGCATCAGTTTAACGGTATCCGCCGTTGGCCGAATGCTCGGGTTCGACGGATGCAGCGGATGCAGCGTGGGGAACGCAGAGGCCGTCTTGAGGTCAGTCACGACCGCCGCGCCGAGCGCCTCGGCAAGGTCGATGCGCGCCTGCCAGTCGTCCGCCTTGCGGGAGACGCGGCCCATCAGGATCAGAGGCTTTTTCGCATCCACCAGAAGCCGCGCCGCATCCTCAACAGCTTCCGCCGAGGGCGATGGCGCGACGCCCGGCGCGAAGCGGCTCACGTCCGGCAGATGAATCTCGCGATCGAGCCTGTTTTCCTGCAGGCCGGTGTCGAGGCACACATAGGTCGGCCCATAGGGCGGCGTCGCGGCGATCTGGTAGGCGCGCACGAGCGACTCGATCGAAGCCGGCACGGAGCGCGGCTCGTCGTCCCACTTGATGTAATGGCGGATGATCGCCGCCTGATCTTTGGAGGTGTGAATCCAGTCGATCCACGGCCGCCGCTCGTCGGCGTCGCCCGGGCCTGTCGCGCCAAGGATCACCATCGGGTTGCGCCCGCACCACGCGTTGAAGATCGCCATCGTGGCGTGCATCAGCCCGACGTTGGAATGCAGCGCCACCGCCATCGGACGCTCGGTGATCTTCGCATAGCCCTGCGCGATGCCGACCGCGTGTTCCTCGTGCAGACACACGAGCATCTTGGGATCGCGGTTGCCGAGATAATTCACCAGACTGTCGTGCAGGCCGCGATAGCTCGCACCCGGCGTCAGCGCGATATAGCGCAGATCGAGGCGGCGCAGCATTTCGGCCATGACGTCGGACGCCCAGCCGAGTTCCGCATTGGACGGCTTGATCAGCGCATCCTTGCCGTCGAACCGCGCGGTTCCAACTGGCGTCGCCGCGAGGGTGGGCTTTGCGGAATGATCGGACATGGCGCTCTCCCGTGCGCTGCGAAACCAGCAGCAGGCGGCGCTTATCGCATGCGCCAAACCACTTGCAAACCGCCGCGCTGAGGCCTGCTGGCGCGCCGCGCCAGCAGCTGGTATCGTTTCCGCAATCCGCTGCAGCGGCGCCACGGGAGGACTAAATGCTCGACTTCAAGCTGATCTCTGTCGATTGCCATGTCACCGAACATCCGGACGCCTTCAAACGCGTGCAGAAGGAATATGGCGACAGGGCTCCGCGCGTCGTCGAAAATCCGCAAGGCCTCGCGCCCGGCCTCTGGTTCATGGTGGAAGGACTGGAGCCGATGCACGTCGGCTATTTCTCGCTCGGCCACGTCATCGACAAGCCCGAAGGACGCAAGAACATCCAGATGTATCAGAACTCGCAGGAGTTCAAGAACAGGGTCAATGCGTTCGTCGAAGGCTATCGGTACGAGGACTACAAGGGCGACTGGGAGCCCGAGGCCTATCTGAAAGCGCTCGATCGCGACAATGTTGAATCCACCATCATGTTCGCCAGTTGGGCCCGCTACAATTATGCGCAGGAAGATGCGAAATTCCAGCGCTCGATCCTCAATTCATACAATGAGTGGATGCTGGAGAGCTTCGCGACGCACGCGCCGAAGCGCTTCTTCGTCGCCCCGATGATTTCAATTCTCGACATCGACCTCGCCGTCAAGGACATGCGCGACTACGTCAAGCGTGGTTGCAAGACTGTGCATATCCCGACCACGATTCTCGGCAGCGGCTATTACGAAGACAAGTACGAGCCATTGTGGCGCACCGCCGCCGAACTCGACATTCCGCTTTGCGTGCACGCCAATTCGAGTCAGGGGCGGCCGATGAAGCTGCACGGCGTCAAGGCGCGCGAATTCGATCCGAAGAAATATGTGCTGCACGCCAAGCAGGATGGTCTCGGCGGTTCGGGATCGGCTTGGGAGTTCATCAGCAACCTGATGTTCTCGGGCGTATTCGACCGCTATCCCAACCTCAAGATCGTGGCGTCCGAATTCAAGATGGACAACGCCGCCCATACTTACGAGATGATCGACTACGACATGGGACGTCTCGCGACTTACGATCCGGATCGAAATCTGCACAAGCGCTGGCCAAGCGAATATCTGCGT
>CANJEY010000102.1 GCA_947472615.1 Beijerinckiaceae bacterium | reverse complement strand
TTCAGCATGAAGGGCGCGAAGGACGATGACATAGCCATCGAGGGCGTGTTCCAGAAGGCGGGCGCCAAGGTCACCCCGATGGACGACGCAGCCCTCGCCAAGTGGCGGCCGCTCGCGGAAGAAACTGCGTGGAAAGACTTTGGCGGCCGCAACGCTAGCTGCGCCGAATTCCTCAAGCTGGCGAAGGCGGTCGCCTGAGGGCGCTCTGTCCTCGGCCAACATTCAGGTCGGCCTCGTCCTTCGAGACGCAGCCTGCGGCTGCTCCTCAGGATGAGGCCTTGCTTCAGGCGCAAACAGAAAAGTCGCCTCATGCTGAGGAGCCCGCGCGGCGGGCGTCTCGAAGCACGCGAGGCGCCTGCACCAAATTGGACGCCTGAACTTCACATATGGCAGGCGCAATCGCGGACACCACAATGGCTTTCCTCAACCGGTTGATCCTGACGCTCGGCGGCATTGCGTTGATCCTCGCCTCCTGCGTGCTGACGTGGAGCGTGGTGGCGCGCTATTTCCTGAAAGTGCCAACGCCGTGGCAGGATGAGATGGCGGTGTTTCTCATCGTCGGTTCCGTGTTTCTCAGCGCCGCAGCCGTGCAGGCCAATCGCGGCCATGTGGGCATCGAATTGATGGCGAGCCTGCTGCCGCCGCGCGCCAACCGCATCCGCATGATCGTCGTCGATCTGGCAAGCTTTGCGTTCTGCGCCTTCTTCGCGTGGAAGAGCTGGACGCTGCTGCACGAGGCGTGGGTCGACGATTACCATTCGTCGTCCACGTGGGGACCGCCGTTGTGGATCCCCTATGGGCTCATGGCGCTCGGCATGACTTTGCTGCCGATCCAGATCCTGCTGCAGATCGGCAAGCCGGTCGAGACCCGGGGCCACGCATGAGCGTCGCAATCATCGGACTGCTCTACGCTGGCGCAACATTGACGGCGATGATGATCGGCGTGCCGATCGCATTCGCACTTGGCGGTGTCGCGGTCGTGTTCATGGCGATCTTCATGCCGTCGGCGTCGCTCGATACAGTAACGCAGAACGTCTATGAGGAAATGGCGTCGATCACACTGTTGTCGATCCCCCTGTTCATCCTGAAAGGCTCCGCCATCGGCAAGTCGCGCGCCGGGCAGGATCTCTATTCGGCGCTGCATGCGTGGATGCATCGTGTGCCGGGTGGATTGGGCATCGCCAACGTGTTCGCCTGCGCGCTGTTCGCCGCGATGGCGGGCTCATCACCCGCTACGTGCTCGGCGATCGGATCGGCCGGCATTCCGGAGATGCGGCGGCGCGGCTATTCGCCCGCGCTCGCCTCCGGCATCATCGCAGCCGGCGGCACGCTCGGCATTCTGCTGCCGCCGTCGATCACCATGATCCTCTATGCGGTGGCGGCGGAAGTGTCGCTGGGGCGTCTGTTTCTCGCCGGCATCGGGCCGGGCGTGCTGCTGGTGTTCCTGTTCGCCGTCTACACCGTGTGGAAATTCCGGCAGGAATATCGCGCCGCCGAGAAGGTCGTGGCGGCGGGCGGCAAGCCCACCGCCATTCTCGATCAGCACGAATACACGATGGCGCAGAAGCTCTCGTCGCTGCCGCGGGTCGCGCCCTTCGTGATCCTGCTGACAGGCGTGATGGTGGCTCTCTATGGCGGCTTCGCGACGCCATCCGAAACCGCTGGGCTCGGGGCGATAATGGCGCTGGCGCTGATTGCCGTCATCTATGCGGTGTGGAAGCCCACTGACCTCGAACCGATCGTCGCCTCGACGCTGAAGGAATCGACGATGCTGATGATGATCATCGGCATGTCGCTGCTCTACTCGTATGTGATGAGCTATCTGCACATCTCGCAATCGGCCGCGCAAACGATCGTCGACATGCATCCCTCGGCATGGCTGCTGCTGTTCGCAGTGCTGATCCTCGTGGTGATGCTGGGCTTCTTCCTGCCGCCCGTGTCGATCATCCTGATGACCGCGCCGATCATCCTGCCGCCATTGAAGGCGGCCGGCTTCGATCTCGTCTGGTTCGGCGTCGTGATGACGATCGTGATGGAGATGGGGCTGATTCACCCGCCCGTCGGGCTGAACCTGTTCGTCATCAAGAACATCGCGCCCGACATTTCGCTGGGCGACCTGATCTGGGGCACTCTGCCGTTCGTGCTGCTGATGATGCTGGCGATCCTGATCCTGTGCTTCGTCCCGCAGATCGCCACGCTGCTGCCGGACGTGGTGATGGGGCCGCCGAGGCGGTGATATGAAAGAACCGCTCAGGGATCGGTCGAAGCCTCCAACAGCCCAATGTCTTTTAAGTCCTTTTGCTCTCCCCTTGATCGTTTGCTTTGGATCAGATGAACTTTGGAGAGAATTCTAACTTCGCCTATCGTGCAGTACGTCAGCTCTGCTTCGTTGATTGCATCCAACGTTGATACGCCATGAATTGCAGTCAAGACGTCAATTGCGTACGCCCCGTCCAATCTTATTTGAAGCGGCCCTGCCATTTCCAAAATGGATCGCTCAACGTCTGCAGAAAAATTGAACTTAGGAGCCAATGCATCAATGAAACGCTTAGCGTTCTCTGCCGTGCCGTCGGCTCCAACAAGATATCCATGTCGTCTCGCGGACGTGACACTCCATAATACTGGCATGCCGCGCCGCCTACGACGACGAAGCGAACTCCGCATTTGAGAAGCGCCGCCAAGACCTCATTCTGTAGCTGATCGTAAAACGGGTCCATTTGTTTCTAATGCGAAGAAGGCCTCAACCCAAACCTGTTTTTCAATGCCGCTCGCGCACGGCGATCATCGTGTAGTCGGGGTCGGAGAAGAAGAACTCGCCCATCGGGCATTGCTTCTTCAGCAGTTCGAGGCGCGCGCCCTGTTCCTTGCCCTTGCCCACGGGAATCGTGTTCATCACCGGATTGATGCCAATGGCTTCGTCGAGGTCTTCCTTGAACTTGTCGAGGCTTTCGACCGTAAAGCCGACATGATCCATGCCGGTCGGCAGGATGCTCTGGCCGACGAAGTTCTTCACACTCCAAGGCATGATGGCGAGCGTCACCTTGCCGTCGGTCAGGTAATGATTCGGATCGCCGGCCGGCGAGTTCTGCTCCGAGAGTTCGAAGATGTCGGTGTAGAAACGCGCCATTTCGTCAGGATGCATGGTGCGAACCGCCACATGGCTGATGCAACGCGCGTTCTGCTCGCCGGTGTTCTCCACATAGGCGGCGTGGCGATTGGTCATCGTCTTCTGCGACAAATCGAACACGTTGCCGTCGGGATCATTCGCGGTAATGCCCGCGAAGGGGCGCGTGCTGGGGCGCACGATCCACGCCGAATCCGGGTATTTCGAGCGCATCTTGTCGAACACCTTCTCGACATCCTCGACCTCGACTCCGAAGTGATCGAGACCGGCCGGACGACCCGCCTTGCGGGGATTGATGTTCAGCCCGACATAGCCGTCGCCCACCGTCATGGCCCGCACCGGATTCTTGGTGCCGGACAGCTTCATCCCGAAAACGGCCTCATAGAATTTCGCGAGCAGCGCATAGCGCTCGCTGACGATGGCGACGTGATTGATCTTCGCGAACATGTTTCCCCACTTTCGTCGTCGCAGCCGGGTCGATGCGAGGATCGCCGGCGCACGTTGATTTCAGTTCAGTCCTAATCGCCGCCGCCGGAGCCGGTGAGGTTCATCGCCTCGTTGGCGGCCTTCACCACGTCCGCCGGCAGCCTGAACGCATCTTGCAGGATCTTCTGCAGACGCTCGCCCGAGACTTCTTCCGTTTCCAGCTTCTGCCGCTTGGCTTCCTCCAGAAAGGCCGGATCATTCATGGTGGCATGAAACGCCGCCCGAAGCGCCGCGACACGTTCGGCCGGCACGCCGGGGGGCGCGAGGATCGGACGATCCATTTCGAGCGGCGAGAGGATCAACTGGAGAATCTGCTTCGTGCGCTCTTCCTTGGCGAATTCCACCAGCGACGGCACGTCCGGGAACATCGGGTTGCGTTCGAGCGCGACCTGAATCGGCACAGAAACTTTCTTCTGCGGGAACCAGTCGGGCCGTGTCGACAGGATCGACGACACCAGCCCGCCGCAGCGGCCCGTCACTTCGCCACGCTCCATCGCCAGATAGACGTCGTTGCCGCCGGTGTAACCGGAAATGATCTTGATCTTGGTGCCGAACAGCTTGTTGATCATCGCCGGCAGCGTTTCCATCTGCGACCCGGCGCCGGTGCCGCCAACGATGAACTTACCGCTGAACAGATCGTCCCACTTCGTCACGCCCGACGACGTCCATGAGACGCAGATCGCGCTCGTGGCGTTTATGCTGCCGAGCCAGTTGAACTGCCGAGGATCGAACTTCGCCGCCTCGATGCCATAAACGGGCGCGAACGGTACGCTCGAATGCACGAGGCCCAGAAACGTGCCGTCTTTCGGGGCATTCTGGTACAGGTGAATCATCGCCCTTATGCCGCCGGCGCCCGGCATGTTCTGCACGACGATGTTGGGCTTGCCGGGAATGTGCTGGGAGAAATACGGAGCGAACGCGAAGGCGTATTGCGCATAGCCGCCGCCCGCGCCTGCGCTCAGGATGAGGCTGATCTGTTTGCCCTTGTAGAAATCCTCCACCGCGTCGGCGCGCGCGGCGCTCGATCCCGCAATGGCGGCAGCCGCGACAGCGGCCAGCGCAATCTGGCGCATTGTGTTCTCCCTTTGGCGAGCGACCCGGCCTTATTCGGCGATGTCGATCAGAATTCCGTCACAGTCGGCGAATTGATGCTGGCCCAGCGGGCAGGAGCGGCGGAACAGCTTTTCCAGCGCCTGTCCTTCCGAACCGCTGAACGAGGCGGGCGAGAGGCGCGGATTGTCGGCGGCGATTTGCGCGACGTCCTTCTTCACCTGCTCGACGCTTTCGACCTTGAAGCCGATATGATCCATGCCCTGTGTGATAATGCCGGTCGCATCGTAATCGGCGATGTCCCACTGCATGATCTCGAGCGTCATGTGGCCGTCGGTCAGATAATAATTCGGATCGCCGTCGGCCTTGTTGGCCACGGACAGTTCGAACACGTCGCGATAGAATTCCGCCATCTCGGTGGGGCGCATCGTGCGTAGCGCGACGTGATTGATGTGACGCGGCGCGGCCTTGCCGTCGTTCTCGACATAGACGGACGTACGATTCTTCATGTCCTTCTGGGAAATGTCGAACATGTTGCCGTCGGGATCATGGGTCGAAATGCCGGCGAACGGCCGCGTCGAGGGACGCTGCAGCCATTTCACGCTCGGGTATTTCTTGCGCATCCGATCGTAGCAGGTCTCGACGTCCTCGACCTGAATGCCGAAATGATCGAGGCCGGCGGAGCGCCCGGCGCGGCGCGGATTGATGTTGAGGCCCACATAGCCGTCGCCGACCGTGGTGGCGCGCGCGGCGCGTGTGTTGGGCGAGGTCTTCATGCCGAACACGGCTTCGTAGAATTTCGCGAGCTGGGCGTAATTGTCGCTCACAATCGCGACGTGATTGATCTTGGCGAACACGGCCGTCTCCTCCGCAATTTCATGCCGACGCCGTAACGAAGCGTCGCTGTTGCGGCAGTATTGCGCGAAACAGGCGGGTGGGCCAATGAAATCAGCGCTAGCGCGTGCTCAGTAAGCACATTCTGTGAACACGGGGCGGACGTCGTCGGCCCATGCGGTGCGATACTTTTCCAGCAATTCCTGCGCTGCAACGCGACCGCTTTGGACGCGCTCGTCGAGGATGTCGAGATAGATCGTCTCGTCATGGCCCGCGCCATTCCGACGATTGCGACGCGCCAGACCGGCGCGCGAAATGGCAAGCGCGTCGCGGGCGACATCGCGCGCCGAACGTCCGGCGATACCGGCGCCAAGTCCTTTGACCGGAACCTGATCGCGCAGGCTCTGGCGTTCCGACGCGGTCCACGACTTGACGAGGTCGCAGGCGGCGTCAAGTGCGGCCTGATCGTACAGCAGGCCGACGAAAAACGCCGACAGAGCCGAGATGTGTGCTTCGGAGCCCACATCGGCGCCGCGCATTTCGAGATATCGCTTCAGGCGCACTTCCGGGAAAATCGTCGACAGGTGGTTGGCCCAATCCGAGATCGTCGCCATTTCGCCCGGCAGTTGCGGCAGCTTGCCGGCGAGCAGATCGCGGAAATTGGCGCCCGCCACGTCGTGGTAGGTCTCGCCGCGCTTGACGAAATACATCGGCACATCAAGCGCGTAGTCCACGTAACGCTCGAACCCCATGCCGTCCTCGAACACGAAGGGCAGCATGCCGGCGCGGTTATTGTCCGTGTCGCGCCAGATTTCCGAGCGTTCCGACAGGCGGCCATTGGGCTTGCCTTCGGTAAAGGGCGAATTGGCGAACAGCGCCGTGGCGATCGGCTGCAGGGCGATGGAGGCGCGCAGCTTGCGCACCATGTCGGCTTCCGAAGAGAAATCGACGTTCACCTGCACCGTACAGGTCCGGTACATCATGTCGAGGCCGCGCGTGCCGACCTTCGGCATGTAGGCGGTCATGATCTTGTAGCGGCTTTTCGGCATGACGGGCGTCTCGGCGCGCGTCCAGAGCGGGCTCATGCCCAGCCCCAGAAATCCGATGCCGTGCCGGGCCGCGACCTGCTTCACCTGTTCGATATGCGTGGCGAGTTCGGCCGCCGTCTGGTGGATGTTGTCGAGCGGCGCCCCGGACAATTCGAACTGCCCCCCCGGCTCCAGCGAAATCGCGCCGCCGCCGGCGGGGTCCGCCAGCCCGATGATCGAGCCGAGATCGGTGATTGGCTCCCAGCCGGTGGTCGCCTGCATGCCGTCCAGCAGCGCCCGTATGCCGCCGCGCCCATCCCGACCCTCGTAGGGCACGGGCGACAGGTCATGCGTATAGAACGGAAATTTCTCGTGTTCAGTGCCGAGCAGGAAGGAGGATTGCGGCTTGTTACCGGCTTCGAGCCAGCCAATGAGTTCGGCGCGCGACGCAATCGGCGTCGTATCTGAAACGTCGCGGGCCATCAGCACCTTCCCAACCAAACTGCAGACGGAGCAGCCTGCCCGCGTCCGCCGCCTTAATAGGCGTTGCGGCAATTCGAAGCAATCGCGCCCGGTTCACCTTCGGCTGAACGGACGGCGCAGGGCTCAGGGCGATGTTTCTGCGATCAATGAAAGGATTCAGTAGTTATGCGAGTGCTTAAGCGGTTTCACGCTTTTCTGGATGAATTTTTTTAACGCCTCCTTGACCCGACACATGGGAAACCTTGCGGGTCACGAGGCTATTCATGTCCGAGTTGTTCAGATTCATGCGAGACGAAGGAGGCGCGACCTCGATCGAGTATTGCGCCATCGGCGCAATGATCTCGATCCTGTGTCTCGTCGGCGCGCAGGCCATCGGCGTCAATCTGAACAACAAGTTCCTCGGCCCGCTGTCGGCCGGGTTCAAATAGGCGGATCAGCGCCGAGGCTGCAGAAACTGCCCGAGAATGTCCTGAAGTCCGGCCTGATGAGATTCGGCGGTTTTCGTTCCGTGATTGAACATTTTCGACAGCGCATCGAGCCCCGTCTGCACCATCGCCGGATCGATGCCGCCCGGGAAGCCAGCCGGCTGGCCCTGCGGCGGCGCGCCCGGCTGCGGCGCATGTGATCCCGCCCCGCCGCCGAGCATATTGCCCAGAACGCCGCCGAGACCGCCGGTTTGCCCGGACTGGCCGGCTCCGCCGAGCATTCCGCCCAGCACATTGCCCAGCATGCCGCCGAGGCCGCCGCCCTGCGTGGATGGCGCAGCGCCGGCCTGCGGCTGCTGGCCGCCCTGCCCAAGCATCTGGCCCAGCATCCCTCCGAGGCCACCCTGTCCGGCCATCTGGGTCAATTGCCCGATGATTCCGCCCAGCCCCTGGGTCTGCATCGACTTCATCAGGCCGCCCATCACCATGGAGGCGATGACCGGCAGCATCTGCTGCAGGATCGAGGAGCTGACGCCCGACACCTGCGCGGCGTGCAGGGCGATCTGCTGAGAGGCGGCCGTGCTGTTGCCGAACAGCTGGCCCAGAATGTCCTGACCGGCCCCGACGGTTTCATCGGTCTGCGCCGCAGTCGGATCCTCGAATGCCGCCTGATGCTGCTCGTTGTTCATGTGGCCGAGAATGTCGCCCAGACCATTGTGGTCCTGCGCGTTGTGCTGAAGGCCGCTCGACAGCGCCGGCATCAGGGCGTTGATCGCCGCCTGCGTCTGCTGGGTGGAGAGGCCGAATTGCTGCGCCAGATTGGCGACGGCGTCGCCGCCCTGCGCGGAGTTGAGAATGTCATTGAGATTGAACATGGCTGCGCCTCAAATGGCTGTCGTGAAACTGAACGGATGTTAACTCATTCGCGGCCGGTTAGCGAGACGGCCGACGACCCAGAATGCTGTGACGATGGACCCCAATCCGAACAGCGCCGCGCCGAGGAAGATTCCGGCCTGCCCGCCTTCCGCGCCCCAGTAGTGAGCCCCAAGCGTCACGAACGGAATGGTGCCCAGCGTCGCCCGGCCCCAGTTGAAAAGCGTCGACAGCACGGGATAGCCGAGGTTGTTGAACGCCGAATTGGCGACGAACAGGCAGCCAAGCGCCATCCAGGCGGCTCCGCCCCAGGTGCAGAAGAAGACCACCAGCCGCGCCGTGTCGCCTGTCGCGCCGAACAGAGTCGCGATCAGCGGCGCGCCGAGCCACATCTGGAACCAGACCGAGCCTGCATAGACGGACGCGACCAAGAAACAGCTCACCAGCGTCGAGCGGACCCGGTCGATGGCGCCCGCGCCGAAATTCTGGCCAATGATCGCCCCGACCGCTCCCGACATGGCGAACAGCACGCCAAACGCCACAGGGACAATGCGGTCGATGATCGAATAGGCCGCGACGATCGACTCGCCGAATTCGGAAAACACGCGCAGCGAATAGGAATTGGCGACCGGCGGCGCGAGATTGGTGACGATGGCGGGAATCGCGATCGCCATCATCGGCCAGAAGTCGCGCAGCGTAGCTCGACGTTCCGGGCGCGCCAGCATGCCGTGAACGCGCATGACGCCGTGCAGACCGACGATCACGAACATGCAGCGCGACATAACGGTCGAGATCGCCGCGCCTTTGACCCCTAGCCCCATGCCGAAGATCAGGGCCGGATCGGCGAAAGCCGTGAGGATCGCGCCCGACAGCGTGACGTACATGGCGCGCCGCGCGTCGCCGACAGCGCGCAGAATCGCCGACAGGCCCATGCCGACGCCGAGCGCTGGTGTGCTGGGCAGAGTGATCGCCAGAAAGTCCGACGCGACGTCGAGCGCCTCGCCGCGCGCGCCCAACAGGCTCAGGATCGGCCGCCGCAACGGGAAGACGATCGCAGCCGTCAGACTCGTCAGCCAGAAGATGTGCATCAGACAATTCGTCGCGAGCCGTTTCGCGGCGGCGCGGTCGCCAGCGCCGGCCGCGCGCGACACCAGCGCCCCGACCGCGATGATCAGGCCGATATTGACCGACACCAGAAAGAACCCGACCTGCGTGGCGTATCCGACGCCGGCCGTGGCGTTGTGATTACCCAAACGCGACACGTAGATCAGCGACAGCAGATCGACGAAGAACACCGCCATCAGGCCGATCGACCCCGTGGCGGTCATCACCAGAACATGACGCAGGATCGAGCCGCGCGTGAACACGCCCGGCGGGCCGGGCGGCCGCGAGGGCTGGCTCATTCGGCGGCGTCCGGACGCGGGCCTGCCGGCTCGCTCGCCTCGACAATGTCTTCCGTTTCGCGATTAAGGCCGCGCGAGCGCGAGGCGGGCTGCGTCAAAGGCTCTGGCCGGACGCGCGGCTCAACCGATTGCGAAGCCGGCGCATAATCGCCGCCCGCCTGCTGAATTTCCAGACGCTCGATGTCGCGATTGCGGACTTCATCGACGACCTGCATCGACAGGTCGCGATCTTCGTTCAGCGCCTCCAGAGTTACGCCGCCGAACGCGAGCGCGGATTCGAACGTCTCGCGCATCTGGAAGTCCGCGCCCTTCTGCATCAGTTCGAGCGCGTGGCGGCGGTCGTAGGCGCGGACGTGGATCTTCGCGAGCGGAAAATTGGCGCGTGCGATTTCGACGATGGCGGTGGCGGATTCCTTTTTGTCGACGCAGACCGCAATCACGCGCGCATCGGCCGCGCCCGCCGCCCGCAGCACGTCGAGCCGCATGCCGTCGCCATAATAGATCTTGAAGCCGAACCGCGCCGCGGCGCGGATCTGGTCGACGTCGTTGTCGATCACGGTGACGTCGGCGCGTTCCGCCAGCAGAACCTGCACGGCGATCTGCCCGAAACGGCCGAAGCCGATCACCAGCACGCTGCCGCTGAGGCCGTCAGGCATGGCTTCGTCGGGCGGCGTCTCGCCCTTGCTGCACAGGCGCTTCGAGACATGCTGCAGGGCGTTCGCCACCACCGGGCCGGCGATCATGGTGAGCGCAGCCAGCGCCGACAGCAGGCTCGCCTTCTCGCCGCTCATCAGCCCCTGCGCGGCCGCCAGCGGGAACACCACGAAGGCGAATTCGCCGGCCGGCGTCAGCACGCTCGCGCCAGCCAACGCTTCGGCGGACCGCGACCCCGAGACGCGCATCAGACAGAACACCAGCAGCGTCTTGAGGGCGATGACTCCCGCCGCCAGCGCGAGCAGCAGCCCGGCGTTCTTCAGCACCAGAGGGCCGTCGATTTCCATACCGACCGACATGAAGAACAGGCCCATCAGCAGGCCGCGAAACGGCTCGATGTCGGCTTCCAGCTCGTGACGGAAATGCGATTCCGACAGCAGCACGCCAGCCAGAAAGGCGCCGAGCGCCATCGACATGCCGGCCCATTCGATCAGCACCGCAGCGCCGAGCACGATCAGCAGCGCCGCCGCCGTCATCACCTCGCGCGCGCCGGCGTTGGCCAGCACGCGGAACAACGGGTTCAACGCATATCGGCCGGCCAGCACGACGGCCGCGACGGCCAGCGCCGCCGGGGCGAGTTGCGCGAGATCGGCCTGCACATTGCCGGTGACGGGGGCGGCTCCACCCGCCAGCAGCGGAATTGCGGCCAGCACAGGCGCGACCATGATGTCCTGAAACAGAAGCATGGCGAAGACGCGCCGGCCATAGGGGCTTTGCAGCGAGCCGCGTTCCTCCAGCAATTGCAGCGCAATGGCGGTAGCGGAAAACGCCAGCGCCACGGCCGCTATCGCCGCGCCGCGCACGTTCAGTCCGAGGATGTAGAACGCCCCGAGCCCGATCGCCGCCGAACAGGCCGCCATCTGGCTCAGGCCCAGCCAGGTGATGTCGCGGCGCATGGCCAGCAGGCGCGAAGGCTTCAGCTCCAGCCCGATAATGAACAGCAGCAGGACGACACCGAACTGCGCGATGCGCGCCGCAGCCGCCGGATCGCTGACAGCCCCGAAACCCGACGGCCCGATCGCCACACCGGCCAGTAGATAGCCGACGACCGCCCCGAGCCCGACGAGCCGGAATAGCGGCACAGCCGCCACGGCTGCGGCCAGAAAGATCAGAACGGGGACGAGAAACGTCCCTTCATGGGCATGTTCGGGCATCGACTCGGAAAGTCTGGGGCTGAGGCTTTGTCAACATAGGGCGTCGGCGGGGAATTGCGATGGCGGAGAGGCCACAACGGGAAGATGTCTATTGTTCAGCCTCGATAGCAATCGTCTTGACGCCCGGCCCGCCGTTCCGCCACATGCGTCCGGCATGATGGACGGACAATGACGGCGAAACCGAAACTGAACTTGCTCCTCTGCGCGCCGCGCGGTTTCTGCGCCGGCGTGGTGCGGGCGATCGACGCCGTCGAGCAGGCGCTGAAACTCTATGGCGCGCCCG
>CANJEY010000101.1 GCA_947472615.1 Beijerinckiaceae bacterium | reverse complement strand
TTCCTGCTCGTAATGCGAGTCATGGCGCAGATCGTCGCCGAAAACGCGTACCTTGCGTCAACCAGAAATGATCAGGCCAGGGACCGCTCGACGATGTCGCGTACATCGGCCGACAGGCTGGGGATTGCCTGCACCTTGCGAAGCGCGGCTTCGGCTTGCGCGCGACGCGTCGCTTCGAGATTGCGCCAGCTCTTGAATGCGACCAAAAGGCGCGCCGCCACCTGTGGATTCCGGGCGTCCAGCGATGCGGCGAGATCGGCGAGAAAGTCGTAGCCGCTTCCGTCGGCCGCGTTGAACTGTGTCGGATTCGCGTTGGCGAAGGTGCCGATCAGGGATCGCAGCCGGTTCGGATTGTTCATGGAGAAGGCGTGATGCTCCATCAGTCCGCGCACGCGCTGCAATGCTCCCGGTTCGGGAACCATGGCCTGCAGGGCGAACCACTTGTCTATGACGAGCGGATCGGCGGCATGTGCACGGAAGAAGGAATCGAGCGCCTTCTCGCGTGTGTCGCCTGCGATGAACGACAGGATCGACAGGGCTGCGAATCTGTTTGTCATGTCGCCCGATGTAGAGAACTGACGCATGGCGAGATCGGCGCCGGTTTCGGGATCGCCGGCGGCGATCAGGTCGAGCGCAACATTGCGCAGCGATCGGCGTCCCGCGCTGGCGGCGTCAGGAGAATACTCGCATGATGGCTCGAATGCGTCGTAGGTTTTCTGCAGTTCGTTGCGCATGGCGGAGCCAATGAAGCCCCGCAGGTTTTTCCGCGCGAGATGAATCGCATCGGGATCGACGTCGGTTGCGATTTCGCGCGCAATGTCGCCATCGGTCGGCAGGCTGAGCGTCAACGCCACGAATGCTGGATCGTCGGGGCCGATTTCCAGAACGCGCCCGAGAGCGGCGGCGAAAGATTGGTCTTCCGGAGGCGTCTCGCCGCGCCGGATGTCAGCCACGGCGCGCACCAGCAGGCGCGTCGCATAGGTCTGCGCCGCCTGCCAGCGGTTGAACGCGTCGCGATCATGCGCCAGAAGATGCAGCAGATCGCCTTCCGTCAGATCGGCGTCGATCTTCACCGGCGCCGAGAAGCCGCGGAACAGCGACGGCACAGGCCTTTCCGTCATGCCTCCGATGACGATCCGCCGCTGCGCGTCGTTGAATTCGATCACGCCTCGTTCGATTTCGCGGGCGTTCAGTTGATTGCCGACGGTCGCGGCGTCGAGGCGGATCTCTTCCCCGCCAGGGCCGATCAACCCGAACGCCACCGGGATCGGCACAGGCTTCTTTTGGTCCTGGCCGGGCGTCGGCGGAATCGTCTGCGCGAGATCGATCGTGAACGTCGCGGCCGCGACGTCGAACGACGAACGCACGCTCACCACCGGCGTTCCCGCCTGTCCGTACCAGCGCATGAAGGGGCCGAGATCGCGGCCTGAGGCCTCGGCGAAGCATTGCACGAATTGTTCGACCGTGGCGGCTTCGCCGTCATGGCGAGCAAAATACAGATCCATTCCGGCGCGGAAATCGTCGTCGCCCAGTAGTGCCTTCAGCACCCTGATGACTTCGGCGCCTTTCTCGTAGACCGTCGGCGTGTAGAAGTTGTTGATCTCGTGATAAAGTTCGGGTCGCACATTGTGCGCCAACGGTCCGCCGTCTTCGGTGAATTGCTGGGCGCGTAAATTGCGTACATCCGAGATGCGCTTGACGGCGCGCGAACGCTGATCGGCCGAAAATTCCTGATCGCGAAAGACCGTCAAACCCTCTTTGAGACAGAGTTGAAACCAGTCGCGGCACGTGATGCGATTGCCGGTCCAGTTGTGAAAATATTCATGCGCGATGATCGCCTCGATGTTGGCGAAGTCGAGATCGGTTGCGGTCTCGGGCAGCGCCAGAACATATTTGTCGTTGAAGATATTCAGACCTTTGTTCTCCATCGCGCCCATGTTGAAATCGGACACGGCGACGATGTTGAACACCTCGAGATCATATTCGCGGCCAAAGGCCGTCTCGTCCCAGCGCATCGAGCGCTTGAGCGCATCCATCGCGTAGGCCGCACGAGTCTCCTTGCCGTGTTCGACATAGATCCCCAGCCGCACGCGGCGGCCCGACATGGTGACGAACGCGTCCTCCATGCAGGCGAGATCGCCACCGACGAGCGCAAAGAGATAGCTCGGCTTTGGAAACGGGTCATGCCAGATGGCGTAGTGCCGGTTGGTGCCCGCGATGTCGCCGGCTTCGACCGGATTGCCATTGCCGAGCAGGACGGGCGCTTCGGCGCGCGCGGCTTCGATGCGGGTGGTGAACACCGACAGCACGTCCGGCCGATCGAGATAATAGGCGATGCGCCGGAATCCCTCCGCCTCGCACTGCGTGCAATAGGCGGAGCCGGACCTGTAGAGCCCCATCAATTGCGTGTTGGCGGAGGGATCGAGTTCGGTCTCGATCGTCAGCGTGAACGGTCCCGTTGGCGGTTGATGCAGCAGGAACTGGTCCGGCGTCACCGCATAGGCGTCGGGTTGGGCTGGACGTCCGTTCAGCTCGACGCGCCGCAGCTGCAGGCCGTCTCCATCCAACACCAATGGCGCGCCCGGCCGCCCGGCCGTATTGGGCCGCAACGAAAGCCGGCTCGTCACACGCGTCGCGCTCGGATGAAGGTCGATATCGAGATCGACCGCGTCGATCAGGAAGTCGGACGGCCGGTAGTCGGCGAGACGAACGGGCAGGGCGGCGTCGGTGCGCATCGTGATCCTTCCGGAATGGGCTGTTCCTATATGACGCCACGCGTCGGATCCGCCAAGGCCGTCAGGCGGGCCGGACGCCCAGCGCACGGCGCACGGCGCCGGTCAGTTCCGCGGCGCGATCCAGCAGTGGTCCCGGCAGCCGACCGTAGAGCTTGAAGGTGCCGGGCTGGACCACGGCGCCCAACGCCACAGCAGCGGCGAGATCGGGATCGCGAAGGATAATCTCGTCCGCCTCGATAGCGCGGCGCATGATTTCGCGCAGCCGCGAGACCGCGTTGTCCTCATCGGGGATCAGGTCGAGCTGATCGTGCTGGTGCATCAGGATGAACCGGAACGCATCCTCGTTCTTGTCGAACAGACGGCAGAACAGTTCCACCAGCCGCGCCACGATGTCGCGGAAGGGCGCAGACGTCTGGCCGATGCGGGCGATCTCGCGGGCCAGCGCCGAGTAATGGGTGCGAAACAGCGTTCCGGCGATCTCGTCCTTCGATTTGAAGTGACGATAGAGCGCCGCGTCGGCCACGCCCACGGCGGCGGCGATGTCTTTGACCGACGTTCCGTGAAAGCCCTTCTCGGCAAACAGGCGCATCGATTCCTTTTCGATGCGCTCGCGCGTTTCACGTCCGCTGCGCCGCGCAGGTCCCGTCGCGGCCATCAGCTTATCGTCTCCAGCCCGACGCGAGCACGCACCATGCGGTTCAGCTCGACATAATCGGTCTTGCCGGAGCCGAGCAGCGGCAGGGCGTCGACGCTGATCACATCCGCCGGCACCATAAGTTCGGTCGCGCCGCGCGACTTCATGAAGGCGTGCACCTCGGCGCGCGTCGCGCTCGGCTTGGTGGTCACCATGATCAGGCGTTCGCCCTTCTTGGCGTCTGGTACGGACACCAGCGCCGGCGGATGCTCCGGCCACAGCGAGGCGCAGATCTGCTCCACTGCGGCGAGCGACACCATCTCGCCCGCGATCTTCGCGAACCTCTTCGCACGGCCCTTGATCGTCACGAAGGTCAGCGGATCGACGGTGACGATGTCGCCGGTGTCGTGCCAGCCGCCGGGCGTTTCTTCCAGCACAGCCGGATTGTCGGCGCGGTAATAGCCAAGCATCACGTTCGGCCAGCGCACGTGGAGCCGGCCGCCTTCCTCGATTCCCGGCACGGGTTCGAGCCGATACTCGACGCCCGGCATGAGGCGGCCGACTGTGCCGACCTTGTTGAACATCGGCGAATTCACCGCCAGCACCGGGGCAGTTTCGGTGACGCCGTAGCCTTCCAGCACGCGTAGGCCGAACTTTTCCGAATAGATGCGCCGAGTCTCGGCCTTCACGGGTTCGGCGCCGGCCACGATATAGCGCACCGAACGGAAATCGTACGGATTGGCCATGCGGGCGTAGCCGTTCAGGAACGTGTCGGTGCCGAACAGCACGGTCGCATTGATGCCGTAGACGAGTTCCGGAACCTGACGGTAGTGCAGGGGCGACGGATAGAGGTAGACCTTCATGCCCGACAGCATGCCGAGCAGCATGCCGCCCGTCAGTCCGAACGAGTGGAACACCGGCAGCGCGTTGAACACGATGTCGGCTGGCGTGATGTCATAGCGCGCGTTTATCTGCGCCACATTCGCGACGATGTTGCGATGCGACAGCACGACGCCCTTCGGCGCGCCTTCCGAGCCAGATGTGAACAGCACCACGGCCGGATCGTCGGGCTTGCGCGACGCATCGAGCGGTCGGCGTGCGAACAATAGCGCGCTAACCTTGTCGAGAGCCGAAATCTCCTGTCGAATGTCTTCGAGCCAACGAATTTCGACGCTCTTGCCAAGTTCAGCGACGATGCCGCCGAGATTGGCCTTCTCGACAAAGGCGCGCGACATCAGGATCGTCTTGACGCCCGACCCCTGACAGGCCGACAGCAGATTGGCGAGGCCCGAGGTGTAATTCAGCATCGCCACGACGCGCCCAGCCGATTGCAGCGCCATGAACGTCACGGCCGCGCCATTGGCGTTCGGCAGCATGAGGCCGACGCATTCGCCGGGCGCTGTGTATGGCATGATGGCGCGGCCGAGCGCCGCCGCGCCTGTCAGCGCCTTGCGGGCGCTGAGCGAACCGCTCAGCGGATCTTCGACCATCGTGCGCGCCGCGCCGAGCAGATTGACCGAGTCGAGAACGGCGTCGAAGATCCTGCGGTCAACGTCGCTCGTCTGGAAGATCAGATCCGACATGCGATCGTACAGGATCGCGCCCGCTTCCTGCCGCCGTCTGCGGCCGAACAGGTTAGGGTCGATCTCGAGCTTGCGCCCGGGCAGGATCGTGACGCGCACCTTGGGGAACCAGCGCTTGCTGATCATGCCCGATGGCGTGCGAGAGAAGTGTGTGCGCTCCAGTCCATCGAGCCGCACCGGCACGACGATCGCGCCGGACTTGTCGGCGATCATCGCAGCGCCGTCATAGACCTTCATCAGCGCGCCGGTGACGGTGATGCGGCCTTCCGGGAAGATGACGAGCCGCAGGCCCTTCTTCACCTCGTTAATTAGGCCGCGCGTCGAGAGCGGTTTCGTCGGGTCCATAGGATAGCAGCGGGCGATCGACAGGAACGGCTTCACCCACCATGCCTTGGCGATCTGCCAGTCGATGGCGAAAACGGGCTTCTCGTCGAGGATCGACAGGATCACTGGTGCGTCGAGAAACGACACGTGGTTGAGCGCGATGACGCAGGGCGTACCGGACGGCGGCAGGTTTTCGATCCCCTTCACTTCCATCCGGTAGACGACGCGGAACAGGATGTTCAGCAGGTCGGACACGAACGCGCCGGGCAGAATGCGGATAAACACGAAGGCTGCGACGGCGTTCAGTAGACCCAGTCCGATCAGCAGCGTCGGTTCGCTCATGCCGATCACATGCCATTGCAGCAGCGACGTCAGCAGCGATCCGCCGACGATGAAGATCGAATTGAGGATGTTGACGGCTGCGATGACGCGGGCGCGGCGGTCTTCGCCGGCCCATGCCTGAACGGCGGAGAACACCGGCACGACGAAGAAGCCGCCCGCAGCCGCCAGTCCCGCGACATCGAGCGCGATGCGGACACCGACCGGGCTCGCCAGAAACGCCGCCAGCGCGATCTCGCCATCCGCTTTCGGCAGGCCGCTGGTGGCGAAGCCGAGATCGAGCAGGAAGACCCCCATGACGAAGCCAGCGATCGGCGTCGGCAGCAGCATGATGCGGCCATGCGCAAGCACCGCCGCCAGAATGGAGCCAATCGCGATGCCGATCGCGAACATGGCGCTGATCGCGGTCTCGACGTCGATGCCGCCGCCGATGCGCTGGCGGACGACGACCGGAATGAGCGCCAGCGCGATGGCGCCGGTCATCCAGAACCAGCTGACCGCAAGACCGCCGGCCCACAGCCGGGAATCCAGCTTCAGTTCTCGCACCAGATCGGCCGTGGAGGCGAAAATGTTCGTCCGGACCTTCAGGCCGGGCGCGGCTACGCCCGTGGCCGGAATGGACCGGCTCGCCAGCCAGCAGGCAGTCGCGACGACCATCAACTGAATCACGACCGTCCAGGCAGCCCGTTCCTGCGCCGCTGCATATCCGCCGACGATCAGGCCCAGCAGGATCGCCATAAAGGTCGCGCCTTCGATCAGCGCGTTGCCCGAGGGCAATTCCTTCGTTTCGAGATGATCGGGCAGGATGCCGTACTTGATCGGTCCGAACAGCGCCGCGATCACCCCGAGCCCGAACAGCGCCAGATAGAGCAGGACGAGCGAGCCGAACGCGAAGCCCGCAGCGGCGATCATCTGGACGAAGATTTCAGCGAACTTCAGCCGACGTGCGATTAGCGCCTTGTCGTTGGAATCGGCGATTTCGCCGCCCAGCGCCGACAGGACGATGGAGGGCAGGATGAAAATGCCGACTGCGAGCGTGATGAGCGATCCGGCGGCTTCCTCCCCCAATCGGAAGAGGATCAGCATCGCCAGCATGTTGCGGACGAAATTGTCGTTGAAGGCGGAAAAGAACTGGCACCAGAACAGAGGCGCGAAACGGCGGGACTTCATCAGCCCTGAAAACATAGGCTTTCCTTCCTGTGGCGGCGGCGCAATCGTGACAGCGCCGGGTGAAAAATCTCACCCTCAAGTTGGTTGTGAACGTTCACTAACAAAACAGACCGAGCTTGTCAAGAAGCCTGTTCACTGGACAGCAAAACGGGCGCTCTCTTTCGAAAGCGCCCGGTCGGTAACTCAACCGTCGGCGATAGCGAACGCGTTGGCAACTTTCTCGGCGCTGACCCCACCCCCGAGAGGGAGTCGACGTTTTCGGGGAGGGTGGCGAGGTTTCCCATTCGTGAAGAACGGCCCTCCTTCCCCGGAGGGGAAGGTGTCATGCGCAGCATGACGGATAGGGTTCGGGCCTATCGAATGCGAATGTCCCCGAACAACCTCACGCCTTCGCGCCGAGGTGAGCGTCGAGAAACCACAGATCCTTGTCGATCCCGCGCACGACCCCCGTCAGCACGTCAGCCGTCACGGCGTCGCCTGCCTCGTCGGCAGTGTCGATGTCCTTGCGAGCCGCTTTCGCGAACGCCGCGAAGGCCGCGCTAAGGCGGTCGACATGGTCGTGGCCGGACGCCAGGTCGACCGGATAGGCCGGCAGGCTCGACGTCTTTGCAACGGTCTGGATCGTGCCGTTCGCCACTTCGCCCAGCGCCGTGATGCGCTCCGCCAGCGTGTCGATGTACCCGACGACGTTCGCATAGAGCTGATCGAACAATTCGTGCAGGGCGATGAATTGCGGTCCCTTCACGTTCCAGTGCGCCTGCTTGCATTGCGCCGAAAGGTCGATCGCGTCGGCGAGCCGCTTGTTCAGAATTCCCGCCATGTCGCCACGGACATTTTTCCCCAGATCGATTTTCGTTGTCGGCATGATTTTTCTCCCGTTCGGTAAGAGCCTAGAGCTAGAGTGCGTTTGCTGTTTCGCAAGAACCGGCGCGGCAATTCTTTGTCTTCGCCGAAACAAGCGTGGCCTTGTAGCGCGGGGCGATTGCCGGTTTCGAGCCTCGCCGCTACATGTCCAGCATGAGTTCCAATCCCGCCCAATGCCTCATCATCGTGCTGGCGCAAATTAACAGCGCGCTCGGCGATATTGCCGGAAACGCCGCCCGCGTTGGTTCCGCCCGCGCAGAGGCGGCGCGCCTGTCGGCGGATCTGGTCATGTTCCCCGAGATGTTCCTCGCAGGCTATCCGCCCGAGGATCTCGTGTTGAAGCCGGCGTTTCAGGAGGCCTGCCGAAGCGCGCTGGAAGACCTCGCGCGGGATACGACCGACGGCGGGCCGGCCATTCTGATTGGCCTGCCGTGGGCCGAAGATGGCGCGCTCCACAACGCCTATGCGCTGCTTGATCGTGGGCGCATCGAAGCGGTGCGCTTCAAGGTCGATCTACCGAACTACGGCGTGTTCGACGAGAAGCGTGTCTTCCGCCCCGGGCCGTCGCCGGGACCGATTTCATTCCGCGGGGTACGCATCGGCGTGCCTATCTGCGAGGACATCTGGAGTGAAGACGTTGTCGAATGTCTCGCCGAAACGGGCGCGGAAATTCTGCTGTCCCCCAATGGCTCGCCCTATTGGCGCGGCAAGACCGATGAGCGCCTGAACGTCGCCGTCGCTCGCGTTCAGGAGAGCGGCCTGCCGATGATCTATCTGAATCAGATCGGCGGTCAGGACGAACTCGTGTTCGACGGCGCGTCTTTCGCGCTGAATGCAGATTGTTCGCTCGCCGTGCAACTTCCGGCGTTCGAGGAAGCCATTGTGGCGACGCGATGGACGCGCGGTTCCGATGGTTGGTCGTGTGAAACGGGCAAACGTGCTCTCGTTCCCGACGGCGACGAGGCCGATTATGCGGCCTGCATGCTGGGCCTGCGCGACTATGTCGACAAGAACAGCTTTCCGGGCGTCTTGATGGGCCTGTCAGGGGGCATCGATTCAGCGCTCTGCGCGGCGCTCGCGGTCGACGCGCTGGGCGCCTCGCGCGTCCACTGCCTCATGCTGCCCTATCGGTTCACGGCGGCGCAATCGATCGACGATGCCGCGCAATGCGCGCGGGCGCTCGGCGTGCGGTGCGAAACCCTGCCGATCGCAACTGCTGTCGAGGGGCTGGAAGCTGTGCTGGCGCCCTTGTTCGGAGATCGGCCGCGCGACGTGACGGAAGAAAATCTGCAGAGCCGTGCACGCGGGTCGCTGCTGATGTCCGTGTCGAACAAATTCGGACCGATGCTGGTGACGACCGGCAACAAGTCGGAAATGTCGGTTGGCTACGCGACGATCTATGGCGACATGAACGGCGGCTTCAATCCGATCAAGGATCTCTACAAGACCGACGTGTTTCGTCTCGCGGCGCTGCGCAATCGCTGGAAGCCCGCAGGCGCGCTTGGACCGGACGGGTGCGTCATTCCTGAGAACATCATCGCCAAGCCGCCGACCGCCGAGTTGCGCGAAAATCAGACCGATCAGGACACGCTGCCACCCTACGAGGCTCTGGACGATATTCTCGAATGTCTCGTCGAGAAGGAGATGCGCGTTTCCGACATCGTCGCGCGCGGCCACGATGGCGAGGTTGTGAGAAAGATCGAGCGCCTGCTCTATGTCGCCGAATACAAGCGCCGTCAGGCCGCGCCGGGCGTGAAAGTTACCCGCAAGAACTTTGGCCGCGACCGGCGCTACCCGATCGTCAATGCGTTCCGGGATGCGGGCGAGGCGGCGAAAGCCCCGGACGCCTCCATCGCGCCGCGCAAGTCGCAGGGCGGGGCCGAGCGGTTCGAGGAATAGCGCCACGTTGGGCTTCCGCCAAAAAAGAAGGGCCGCCCTGCTGGACGACCCTTCCATTGTCTTGGCCGCGGTCCGATTGGAACCACGAGGCGCCGCTCACGCGGGGCAGAACTCCACGCAAGCGAGAGTCCAGATCCCGGAAACCGACGACCGCGGCATATGACAATGAGACACTGGATCACCTCCTTTCGATGGTTGACGACAATATGAGTTTAGCCGCCGATCTCGATTCGGCAACCCGCGATCGCCCGAGACCTGCCCGAAAGGGCGGCAATCGTGAATCAATCATGCGCAATGTGCCGATAGCTTCGGCGCGGCAGCGCCGGGCGCGGCTCTGCACGGCTGACGAAGACCACAAAGCGGCCTATAAGGCCCCATGACCATTCCCGTCGTTCGCTTCGCCCCGTCGCCGACGGGCCGCATCCACATCGGCAACGCCCGCACGGCCCTGTTCAACTGGCTATTCGCCAAGCGACACGAGGGACGATTCATCCTGCGGTTCGACGACACTGATCTCGAGCGTTCGCGCGAGGAATTCGCCGCGTCGATCGAGATCGATCTGAACTGGCTTGGGATAGCGCCCGATTTGACGGTCCGCCAGTCGCAGCGCTTCGGGCTCTATGACGCCGCCGCCGCGAAACTGAAGGACGCGGGCCTGCTCTATCCGTGTTTCGAGACGGCCGACGAACTCGACCGCCGCCGCAAGCGCCAGATCGCCCGTGGCCTGCCTCCCGTCTATGATCGCGCTTCGCTGGCATTGACCGACGAGGACCGGACAAAGCTCGCCGCCGAGAGGCGCCGCCCACACTGGCGGTTCCGGCTCGACCATCGCACAGTGGAATGGACCGATCTGGTGCGCGGCGCGAGCCACATCGATTGCGCCTCGCTGTCCGATCCGGTGCTGATCCGCGAGGATGGAACCTATCTGTACACGCTGCCGTCCGTAGTCGACGACATCGACCTTGGCGTCACCCACGTGATTCGCGGCGAGGACCACGTCACCAATACGGCGGTACAGATTCAGCTCTTCCAGTCGCTGGGATCGCCGCGCGCTCCGGTCTTCGGCCATCACAATCTCCTGGCGACCGCGACCGGCGAAGGCCTGTCGAAGCGCTCCGGCGCGCTGTCGATCGGCGGATTGCGTGACAGCGGCGTCGAGTCGCTGGCGGTTGCGGCGCTGGCGGTGCTGACCGGCTCGTCAGACAGCGTCCATGCCGTCGCATCGCTCCACGATCTGATGCGCCAGTTCGATCTGTCCCATGTGTCACGCAATGCGGCGAAGTTCGATCCCGCCGAACTGACGGCCCTGTCGGCCCGCACGCTGCACGCGCTGCCCTACGAAAGCGTCCGCGACCGGCTGGCGGCGCATGAGATCGCGGGTTTTCGGGCCGAGGCGTTCTGGCTGACGGTGCGGGGCAATCTCAACGCGTTTTCCGACGCCGCCGACTGGTGGCGGGTGGTCGAGGGCGAGATCGAGCCGGTGATCGAGGACGGCGGCTTCGCCATGACGGCCGCCGCGTTAATGCCTGACGAGCCGTGGGATCAGAAAACGTGGTCGGTCTGGACGTCGGCCGTGAAGGACAAGACCGGCCGCAAGGGCAGGGCGCTGTTTCACCCGTTGCGGCTGGCGCTGACCGGCAAGGAGCAGGGGCCGGAACTGGCGGCGCTGCTGCCGTTGATCGGACGCCTCAAAGCGTCGGCCCGACTATGCGGACACGTTTCGTAACCCCATCGGGGCCGGGGATCTGACGTTCCTCGCCATCGTGTCGGCCGAAGGTCTGCGCTGGATTGATCGCGCCGCCCGAGATGCCTGAAGATGCATTGCTGACGGTGGGGGCCTGTGCGGCGATCGCCGCCTCGCGCTCGGAGACATCGTCTTCGGGTGCTTTCGGAGCGGGTTTGGCGTCGCGGCCGGGCCGGGCTTTGGACAATTCAGCCGCTTTCTCCGGCGTCACGATCAGGTCGTTCTTGGCCTTCCCGAGAATGCGCTCGGCTTCCGCCAGCGCCTCGACCCAGCTTTGCCCCTCCGCCTTGCACGTGCAGGCTGAATCTACCTTGGTGCGATATTTCCCCGCGTAGGGCATCGACTTGTAGGGCTTGCCGCTCACCGACACGGAATCGTCGATGTCGCGCGACATCGAATAGGTGAAGACCTCGGTTTCCGAATTCGGGCATAGCGCCGAGCATAGTTCCGACAGCGTCCCGAGATTGCGGCGGGTCGCCGTATAGCTGATCGGGAAGAATGCGCCGTCACAGGTGCGCACGCAGACGGCTTTCGGGCCGCCGCGCGGCGTGGCGTCGAGCGGGTCCAACTGCGGCAGGGTCGGGTCTTCCTCCGGCTCCTCGCGGCCGCCGAACAATTGGTCGAAGAAATTGCGTGGCGGCGCATTGCGGCAATAGGC
>CANJEY010000100.1 GCA_947472615.1 Beijerinckiaceae bacterium | reverse complement strand
TCGGCAATCAGCTGCGGTCGATCCCGATGCTGCTGGAGCGCCCGCTCGGCTTCGGCCCGTTGCGCTTCCGGCTCGTGTTCAATCTCGAACCGCACAATTCCTACATCAACTCGTTTACGTCGTTCGGCTGGCTCGGCGGCTTTTGCTGGTTCACCATCGTCGGCTGGACGATGTTCATCGGCTTCCGGCTGATGATGTCGTTCTCGCCCTATCAGCGCGCCGCGCAAGTGTTCTGGCCTGCGCTGTTTGTGCTTCTGATGCAGGGTTTTCAGATCGACATCGACCATTGGCGTCAGGTGTTCCTGTGCTTTGGGGCGATCTGGGGCATGGAAGCGGCGCGCGTGAAATGGAAGATCGCGCAAGCCAAGTTGGCGGCAGGACTAGCGCGGCCGAAGGCCGCCCCCGTCGCAGCGGTGGAACAAGAGCCTCAGGCGGCCCTGTTCGTCCGCGCCGCCAAAGCTTCCTGATAGACTGTCTCGATCGCGTCGAGATGGCGGCCGATCGTCAGCGGCTGCGCCCAGTAGCGCCGGTATGTTTCGGCAGTCATGCGCGCAGCCTCGGCGTCGTCGCTCAACCTCCGCAGGGCGACCGCGAGACTTTCCGCATCGGTTGACGTGAACCACAGGCCGTTGACGCCGTCCTCGACTGCTTCGCGCCCGGCGCAGACGTCGCTGACGATCACTGGCGTCCCGGTCGCCAACGCCTCGTAGACGGTGAGCGGCTGGCCCTCGTACCAGACCGACGGAAACACTAACGCGCGGCAATCGCGCATCAGGGCGCGGACCTGATCGGGCGACTGCCAGCCCAGAAACCGCGCCTCCGGGTATTTCGATCGCAATTCGGCCCCGAGCGGTCCGTCGCCGGCGATGAGCGGCGAGACGCCCGCCCGCCGCGCGCCCTCGCAGAAATGCGCCACGCCCTTCTCGGTCGACAACCGGCCGACGTAGAGAAAGTCCTTCCCATGCGCCGGCTTCGGCCCCTGATCGATCGCGTCGATCGGATTGGCGACCTTATGGTAGCGCACGCCCGCCGGCATGTAGGGGCTCGACACCTGCATCTGCAGATCGCTGATCATCACCACGTCGCGCACGGCCTGCTTGAAGCCGCTCACATGATCGAGCACGCCCTGCCGCACAAGGCGCATCACCTTGCGCGGATAGGTGCGGGCGTCGCAGTTCACGCTTATGCAGGACATCGACATCGGGACGCGATGACATGGCTGCGCGCGCGGATAATCGTAGAAGCCGCCATTGGGGCAGACGAGAAAGAATTCGTGCATCGTGTAGACGGCCGCCAGTCCCGACGCCCGGATCGCCGGACCGATGGAGGGCGACAGGGCCTTCGCCCAGGCGTGGATGTGAATGACAGTATCGCCCGGATCGAGCCCGCGCAGCAAATCGGTCAGCCGCGTCTGCGCGGTCCGGTTCCACATGGTCTGGACAAGGAACTTCATCTGCCCTGCGGCGCCGCCCGCCGAGGCGATGTCGAGCTGATCGAGGCAGATCACCTCGATCCCGGCCGCCAGCAAGCGCGGATCGACCGGCCCGACCGCGACGAAAAACGTCACCCGATGGCCGCGTGCCGCCAGCCCGATGGCGCTGTCGATCGCCACCTTAGCCTGACCGCCATTGATGTGGCCATGATCGGCCAGAACCACGATGTGCATGAATTGACCGCGCAGGACTTGTGAAGCGCCGCAGACTGCCCGACAAACCTTGCGCTTTCCTCTACCGGGGCGCGGGAGACGATCATGCGGGGCTGGGCCGGACTTCTGATGCTGGTGGCCGGGCTTCTCGGCGCATGTGGCGTCGGCGCGGCGGCTGCGGCCGCCCATGGCGGGTTTTCGTCCAATCTGATGACCGCCGCGACCTTCATGCTGCTGCACGCAGCACCGGTGCTGGCCATCGGCCTCTGCCGCGGCGGATCACGCCTGTGGCTCGCCTGCGCATCGCTGCTGGCGCTGGGGGCGTTCCTTTTCGGCGGCGAACTGTCGGTCGGCGCCCTGACCGGCGCACGGCCCCTGCCGCTGGCCGCCCCAACGGGCGGCTGGGCCATGATTCTGGGCTGGCTCGGCGTTTCGGGACTTGGAATTCACGCCATGATCACGCGCGATTGATCGCCCGGCGGTCCCGGCCCGCCTCACTGCGGACGCCTTGATCAGCAAGCTCTTGAAACATGGCGCAGGAAATGCTCATGCTCCGGGTCAACGGGGATGCGTAAAGGCAAAATTCGTGTAACAATGATAGCTGGGCAACGTCTATCCGCGCTCGACGCGCATGGACGCGGAACCTGCCCCGAGGGGAGTTGGTCGGAATGAAGGTCGCCAAGGTAGCCAAGACTGTGGTGGGCATCGGCGTCGTTGGCGCTGCGGCCTTCGTGATGTGGCCCGGAGCGGCGGAAAAGATCATGCCCGGCAGCGCGCAGCGCGCCATGGAAATCCGGGGTCACCTGCCCAAGGCCGTCGCGCAGCATCTTCCCGCATACAAGGTTGCAGAAGCACCCGGCGCAGCTCCCGCCCGTCCGGCAGGACCGACCGGCGCAGCCGCCCGCCCCCCCGTTCCGGTCAACGTCGAACTCGCCACCCGCGGCCCAATGCCCTATCGGGTCGACGCCGTCGGCACCGTCCAGCCGATCGCATCCATCGCCATCAAGACCCGCATCGACGCGCAGATCGAGAAGATCCTCGTCCCGGACGGCGCGATGGTGAAAGCCGGCGAAGTCCTCGTGAAACTCGATTCCCGCCAGATCGAGGCGCAGATCAAGCAGACCGAAGCGACGATCGCCAAGGATCAGGTCGCGGTCGAGACCGCGCAGCGCGACATCAACCGCTACAAGGAATTGTTGTCTAAAGGCACCGGCACGCAGCTGAACTACGATAACGCCACGGCCGCCTACAACACCGCGTCCGCGCAGCTCGCCGCCGATCAGGCCCTGCTCGAGAACCAGCGCGTTCAGCTGAGCTGGTACACGCTGTCGGCTCCTATCTCGGGCCGCGTCGGCACGTTCAGCGCCAAGGCCGGCAACATCGTCCGCTCGGGCGACAACACCGCTACCGGCACGCTGGCCACCATCGTTCAGGTTGCGCCGATCTACGTCTCCTTCTCGGTGCCGCAGGTCGTGCTTTCCGACATCCGCGCCGCTGTGCAAGCGGGCAACGCCGAGGTGCAGGCCACCCCGCAAGGCTCGAATAAATCCTCGAAGGGCAAGGTCGCGCTGATCGAGAACACGATCGACGCCGCGACTGGCTCCGTGACCATCAAGGGCGTTTTCGAAAACGCCGACGAACTCCTCTGGGCCGGCCAGCTCTGCAATATCCGCGTCACCGTACGTGTCGATCCGGATGTCGTGTCGATCCCCCGCACCGCCACGCAGGCCGGCCAGATCGGCAATTATGTCTATGTTGTGGAGAACGGCGTCGCCCGCGTCCGCAACATCAAGATCCAGCGCTTTCAGGATGGCCGCGATATCGTCATGGAAGGCCTGAAAGGCGACGAGACGGTCGTGACAGACGGCGCGCTGCAGCTCGTCGACGGCGGCCGCGTGAACATCAAGAATGCTACCACCGAAAAGGGCGCGATCTGATGGGTATTTCAGAACTCTGCATTCGCCGCCCGGTGATGACGACATTGCTGATGATGTCGTTCATCGTGTTCGGCGTCTTCGGCTATTCCAAGCTGCCCGTTTCCGCCCTGCCCCGCGTCGATTATCCGACCATTTCGGTCTCCGCCCAATTGCCGGGCGCGAACCCGGAAACGATGGCGACCTCGGTCGCCGCGCCGCTGGAGCGAGCCTTCGCCACAATCCCGGGCGTCGCCCTGATGACCTCGCGGTCGTCGAACGGCAACGCCAACATCGTCATGCAGTTCGACCTCGACCGCAACATCGACGGCGCCGCCCTCGACGTGCAGTCGCAGATCACCGCGACACTGCGTCGCCTGCCGGCCGAACTCCCCGCCCCCCCGAGCTTCCGCAAGGTCAACCCGGCGGACTCGCCCGTCATCTCGCTGACGCTGGCCTCGCCGCTGCTGCCGCTCTCGGTGACGAACGAATACGCCGAACAGGTCTTCGCCCAGCAGATCTCGCAGATCCCGGGCGTCGCGCAGGTCCTGATTTTCGGCCAGCAGAAATACGCCGTCCGCATCGAGGCCGATCCCGATCTCGCGGCCGCGCGCGGCCTGTCGTTGAACGACATCCGCACCGCCGTCATCGCCTCGAACTCCGCCGCCCCCGTCGGCGGCCTGCGCGGCAACACCCGCAACATGACGCTGACCGCGACAGGTCAGGTCGAGAATGCCGAAGGCTACCGCTCCATGGTGGTGGCTTTCCGCAATGGCGCGCCGATCCGCCTCGGCGAAGTCGCAAATGTGGTCGACGGCGTGGTCAACGACCAGCTCGCCGCCTGGTACAACAAGGACCGCGCCATCATGCTGGCGGTGTTCCGCCAGTCCGACGCCAACACCGTCGAAGTCGTCGACGCGATCCGCGAGAAGCTCCCGAGCCTGCAGGCGCAATTGCCGCCCGCCATCAAGGTCAGCGTCCTGAACGACCGTTCGCGGTCGATCCGTGAATCGGTGGAAGACGTGCAGTTCACGCTGGCGCTGTCGATCGCGCTCGTCGTGCTCGTCATCTTCATGTTCCTGAAGACGATCTCGGCGACGCTGATTCCGACGCTCGCGCTGCCTGTGTCGTTGATCGGCACCTGCGCGTTCATGTACGGTTTCGGTTATTCGATCGACAACATTTCGCTGCTGGCGATCACGCTCGCGGTGGGCTTCGTGGTCGACGACGCCATCGTCATGCTCGAAAACATCGTCCGCCATATCGAAGAGGGCATGGCCCCGTTCGACGCGGCGCTGAAAGGCTCGCGCGAAATCGGCTTCACGATTTTGTCGATCACCCTGTCGCTCGTCGCCGTGTTCATTCCGGTGCTGATGATGGGCGGCATCGTCGGCCGCGTGTTCCGCGAATTCGCCGTGACGATCTCCTGCTCCATTCTGGTGTCGGGTTTCGTGTCGCTGACGCTGACCCCGATGCTGTGCGCCCGCCTGCTGAAGCCGATCGACCATCACGCCAAGCCGGGCCTGTTCGCCCGCAGCGTCGATTTCGTCATCGACGGCGTCACGACCGGCTACCGGATCGTGCTCGATCTCGTGCTGAAGTTCCGCCTCGCCATGCTGTTCATCACCTTCGCGACTTTCGCGATCAGCGTCACGACCTTCATGTCGATCCCGAAGGGCTTTTTCCCGGTCGAGGACACCGGCTACATCGCCGGCTCGACCGAGACGCAGGCCGGCACCGGTTTCGACGTCGCCGCTGAACGGCAGAAGCAGCTCGCCGAAATCGTGATGAACGATCCGGCCGTGCTGTATGTGACCTCGTCAGTTGGTCAGGGCGGCACCAATCAGGGCTCGCTCTCGGCTGCGCTGAAGCCGAAGGAAGAACGCGAGCCGATCGCCGAAGTGATCGCCCGCATCCGCCGCAACGTGACGGCGGTGCCGGGCATCAACGCTGTGTTTAACCCGCTGCAGAACCTCAATCTGAACGGCGGTCGCGCCTCGCGGTCGCCCTATCAGTACACGCTGCAATCGGGCGATCTCGGCGTGCTCTACCCGTCCGCCACCGAAATGTTCGAGCGCCTGCGCGTTCTGCCGGTTCTGCGCGACGTGACTAGCGATCTGCAAATCCGCAATCCGCAGCTCACCGTCGACATCGACCGAGAAAAAGCGGCCGCGTTCGGCCTCACGGTCGACGCCGTGAAACAGGCGCTCTACAACGCCTACGGCACGCGTCAGATCTCGACGATCTACACCCAGTCGTCCGACTATCAGGTCATTCTGGAAACGAACCACAAGTTCCAGGACGATCCGTCCTCGCTCGGACGCGGGTTTATCCGCGCTGCCGCCGGCAGCGGCGGCACGGCTCTGACAGCCGGCGCGGGCGGCGGCGGCGCATCCGGCGCACCGCTCGTGTCGCTCGATCAGGTCGCCACGATCCGCCGGACCACCGGTCCGCTCGCCATCAATCGTCAGTCGCAGCAGCCGGCCGTCACCCTGTCGTTCAACACGCCGGCGGGCATCTCGATCGGCGAGGCGGTTGAGGCGATCCGCAAGGTCGAGCGCGAAGTCAACCTGCCGGGCGGCATCACGACGAACTTCACGGGGTCGGCGAAACTGTTCCAGGACGCCCAGAAGGGTCAGGTTCCGCTGATCCTCGCCGCGGTGCTGACGATCTACATCGTGCTCGGCGTTCTTTACGAAAGCTACATCCACCCGATCACCATTCTGTCGGGTCTACCGTCCGCCGGCCTCGGCGCCCTGTGGGCGCTGCAGCTCTATGGCCTCGATCTCTCGGTCATCGCCATCATCGGCGTGCTGCTGCTCGTTGGCATCGTAAAAAAGAACGCCATCATGATGGTGGACTTCGCACTTGAGCGACGACGCGACGGACTGGATGCGCTACCAGCTATCCGTGAAGCCGCCCTGATCCGCTTCCGCCCGATCATCATGACGACGCTGGCCGCCATTCTGGGCGCGATCCCGATCGCGATTGGCGCGGGCGCGGGCGCGGAACTGCGGCAGCCGCTGGGTATCGCCATCGTGGGCGGCCTCTGCGTCTCGCAGGTGCTGACGCTGTTCATTACCCCGGTGGTTTACTACTATCTCGACAAGGTCGACGCCTTCATTTCGGGCCGCTCGAAGGGCGAGAAGGAAGCGCTTCCGGTCGATCTAGAGAACGCGCAGCCCGTTCGTCACGCGGCCGAATAAGACAGGCGGCGCAGCGCGCCGCCCCCTCTCCTTCGATCCGCGTCAGTCGCATCAGGCTGGACGTACGCCCGCGACGCGATACGTGCGTAATTCGCCATCCGCATCGCGGACCGACACGTATTCGCCGACCGTGAACGCATGCGAGCCGAAGCGGTAGCCGGCTTCCTCGTCGATCCCGTCGTCGCCCTCGTAGTCGAACGCCCAGGTCGCGCCGCCCGGCCCGCCGGGCCGGTGCATCAACAAGCCACGCTGCACGGTGACGCCGCCTTCGAATCGGTGGACGAAACACAGCGCTCGCTGCTGCTTCCAGCCATCGACGCTGATATGCCCAGCCTCGTCGAGCGGTGCGACAAAATCATATCCCTCGGAGGCCGATCCCTCGACGCGATCCTTGGAGCGCGCCTGTTCGAGTCGGATGCGCGACAGACGATGCCGTTCGGATGATTGCGCTTTTTCCATTTCCACTCTCCCGGGCGTCGAACGCGCCAATCTGCCCAATTCATAGACTGAACCCGATCGGCCGACCGTGATGCAAGTCAACGATCGCCCGATGCGGTTTCACCTTGAACCGCCGCTTCAGGAATGGTTAACTATGTTCGAGGCCACGATCTATTATCATTACGGTAGGCTTCATGCGTGCTTTTTACTCGATATTTCATCACGTTAAAAATCTGAAACATCTGACCGCCGGACTTGAGCGCCGCACGCTCGGTGCCATCGCGTTCGGAGCCTCCCTGTCACTCGCGGGTTTCAGCCTCCTGACCAATCTTGGGGCAGTACTGGCGGAAAGCGATGACTCGTCCGCCAGTTACTGGCTGACTGAGCGCGCCCGCACGGTTTCGCGCAAATTGTTCCAGCCGACGATTGTCACGAAAGTCGCCGACACGCGCGTTGTCGCCGCCAAGCGTAAGACCGCGCCGCAACCCATGCGGCTGGCGAGCGGCCAGTCCGTCTGCGTGCGGTTGTGCGACGGCTTCTTCTTCCCCGTCGGCGACCTGCACGGGCAATCGAACGTCGGCCGTCACGAGGCCGTCTGCCAGAGCCAGTGCCCCGGCGCGCCGACAGCCCTCTACGTGATGCCCGGCTCGTCCTCGAAAATCGAAGACGCTGTGTCGAGCCGCGACGGCCGCCGCTATGCAGCCCTGCCCGTCGCGCTGCGATACACGCAGACGCGCGACAAGACCTGCTCGTGCAAGCCGGCGGGCGTCATGTCGCTCGCCGCCGCACCGCTGGCGAAAGATCTGACGCTTCGTCGCGGAGATTCGATCATGACCGACGTCGGCTTCAAGGTGTTTCGCGGCGCGGGCGGCGCTGCCCCGAAGTCCACCGACTTCATGGCGCTGTCGCAGTCCCGCGACGTCGACGGCCGCGCCCGCGCGACGCTTAATGCGCTCGAACGCGTCTCGGTCCTGCGCCGGCCGGCCGCTCCCACGCAGGCCGCCAACGCGTCGACGCGGTCAACGCAACCCACCGCGAACGCCACGCAGCGGCCGTCCGCCCCCCCGGTTCGCGAACGCACCGTCCGGCTCATCGAATCGTTCACCGGATCGTTCGTCCGCTAGCGACGTCCGGCCACGCCTTGGTTTTGCTCCAAACCTGCTATACTGGCGGCCTTCGGCCCGCATCGCGGTCGTCACCCCATCGGCGGAATGAGCAAACGGATCAAATGGCTGCTGGCGACGGCCGGCGTTCTCGCGCTTCTGGCGCTCGCCGCCCCGTGGTCGCTTGGCGACTTTGTCCTGCGGAACGAAATCGCGCATCGCCTGCAGGAGCGCACCGGGCTGCAGACGTCCGTCGAGGGTCGCATTGTTCTGACGCTCGCGCCGCGACCGGCGCTGAAGCTGGAAGGCGTTTCGCTGCGCGACAATAGCGGCGCGCTGGACGTACAGACCGGCGTGCTGCGCGCCCAATTGCGACTGCTGCCACTGATCGCAGGGCGCATCGAATTCACCTCCCTCGATCTCTCGGGCGCGACGATTTCGCTGACGGAGCCCGACGACCAGCGCGCCGCCGCCATCATGGCGCGCGCGGCCGAAAGCCCGCCGCTCACTGAGCCGCCCGGCCGCATTTCGCTCGGAAATTCCACCATTCGCCTCGTCGCCGGGTCACGATCGGCGGAGCTTTTCACGCAGGTGGATGGCGCGATCGAGTGGCCTGCCGCCGGTTCGCCCGCCACCGTGAGTGTCGCGGGCCGCTGGCGCAGCGAGCCATTCGATCTGGCCATGTGGGTCGGCGATCCATCGGCCATGATGCGCCGCGAGGCGTCTCCGCTCACGTTGAAACTCGACAGCCGCACCGCCACCGCATCCTTGAACGGTCGCCTTGAGTTGGGCCTGCGGCCGCAGTTCGAGGGCAAGGCGGCCGTCTCTATTGCGTCGCTCGGCGAGGCCCTGATTCTGGCGGGCCTCGATGTGCATCTGCCGATTCCGATCCGCAAGATTTCGGCGACGGGCGTGCTCAAGGCGACGGCGCAGAGTATGTCGCTCTCGGATGCGCGCATTTCGTCGGACGGCAATTCGTACGAGGGCAGCGTCGTGCTGGCCGGACGCGATGCGCGGCCGATGCTGTCGGGCACGCTCGCCACCGATCAATTGCAACTGGCGCCGCTGCTCGCCGGCCTGCCGTCGCTCGTCGCGCCCGATCAATCGTGGAGCCGCGATACGCTGCCGAAACCGGTCGCGCATCAACTCGATCTCGACCTGCGCCTGTCCGCGTCCCGCGCCCGTTACGGCCGCATTCAGGTGCAGGACGCCGGTTTTGTGGTGAAAGCCTCGGAAGGTCAGATCGACGTGTCGCTGATCGATTCGCGCTCCTATGGCGGTCGCCTGAAAGGCCGGCTTGTTGCGGCCGCGCGGCCAGCTGGCCTCGGGCTCAAGCTGACCGCCGGCTTCACCGGCGTCGACGCCGGCGCCATCGCGGCCGACCTCATGCGCGACAAGCGCATCGCCGGTAGCGCCACCGGGCAGGCCTCACTGGAAGCGATCGGCGATTGCGCCGATGAACTCGTACAAAGTCTGGAAGGCCGCATCGACGCGACCATCGAGAATGGCGACTTCATCGGCATTGATCTCGATCAGGCCCTGCGGCGCAACGAAAAGCGGCCACTCTCGGTGCCGGCTGAAGTGCGGCGCGGCCGCACCAGTTTCGCCAAGGCGCAATTCGCCGCGCGCATCAAAGACGGAGTCGTGGAGTTCGACGACGCCGCCGCGACAGGCTTCAGCCTGTCTACGCATGTGTCAGGTGCATTGCGCCTGCCGGATCGCAGCCTCACCATGCGGCTGACGGCGAGCCAGACCAATATCGACGGAAGCCCTAAGCCTGACGCCCCGAGCCTGTCGCTAGAAATCGCCGGATCGTGGGACGATCCGCGTCTAGACTTCGATTTCGACAGTCTCATCCGGCGCTCGAACGCCGCCGCGCCGCTGTTGCGCGCGGTTCAGCCTTAGCGCCGGCGTCGCGCCGCTCGCCGAACAGCGCCATCAGCAGCAGGCACGTCGCCACGAAGCCGATCATCAGCGTCGAGATCGCATTCACCTCCGGCGTCACCCCAAGACGCACCTGACTGTAGATGCGCATCGGCAAGGTCGTGGAACCCGGCCCCGACGTGAAGCTCGCGATCACCAGATCATCGAGCGACAGCGTCGTCGCCAGCAGAAATCCGGAGATGATGGCTGGCGCTGCGAGCGGCAGTGTGATCGTCCAGAAGGTGCGCAGCGGTCCCGCGCCCAGATCCATCGCGGCTTCTTCGAGCGAGCGATCCATCGAGGCGAAACGCGGATAGACCACGACCGCCACGAAACACATGCTGATCGACGCATGCGCGATTACAACTGTCGCCACGCCCCTGTCGAGTCCGAGCGCCACGAACAACAGCAGCAGCGACAGACCCGAAATCACTTCCGGCATCACCAGCGGCGCGTAGATCATCGACGAGAACAGCGCACGCGTGCGGAACTTGCCGTATCGGGCCAGCGCATAGGCGGCGGACGATCCGGCGATTGTGGCGATCAGCGCCGACAACAGCGCGATCTTCAAGCTCGTCAATGCGCTCTGCATCATCTGTTGATTGGCGAACAGCGACGCGTACCAGCGCGTCGAAAAACCGCCCCAGACGGTGACGAGCCGCGAGGCGTTGAAACTGTAGGCGACCAGCAGCGCGATCGGCGCGTACAGGAGCGCGAAGCCGAACGCCAGCATCGTCCAGCGCAGACCGCGTGCGCCGCTCACGCGCTGTTCCTCAGCGACCGCTCCTGCATGCGCTCGTAAAACGAGATGGGGATCAGCAGCGCAACGAGCAGCACAATGGCGGCGGCCGACGCCGTGGGCCAGTCGCGATTGTCGAAGAACTCGACCCACATGGTGCGGCCGATCATCAGCGTGTCCGAACCGCCGAGCAGATCGGGAATGACGAATTCGCCAACCGCCGGAATGAACATCAGCAGACAGCCGCTGAGCACGCCGGGCAAAGAAAGCGGCGCGGTGACGCTCCAGAAGGAGCGCCACGGGGATGCGCCGAGATCGCTCGCGGCTTCGAGCAGCGACGGGTCCTGCCGTTCGAGCGCCACATAGATGGGCAGCACCATGAACGGCAGATAGGAATAGACAATACCGATGACGACAGCCCAATCGGTCGCGAAAATGTGCAACGGCTCGTCGATCAGGCCGGCAGCCATCAGGGCGTTGTTCAGCAAACCCTCGTCTTTAAGAATTGCGATCCACGCATAGACTCGGATCAGGAAGCTCGTCCAGAACGGCGCGATCGCGAGCCCGAACAGGATCGGCCTCCACCGCCGCGACGAACGCGCGATCGCCAGCGCGAACGGATATGCGATCAACAAGGAGATGAACGTGGAAATGGCTGCGAGGCGGATCGACGAGACATAGGAATCGAAATAGATCGTGTCGTCGAACAGCTGCGCATAGGACTCGAGCGAGAGCGCCCGCACGCCTTCGATCCATCCGGCGATTCCCTGCGCGAAGTCGAAGGCCGGCGTGTAGGGCGGCTGCGCCAGCGCCGATTGCGACAACGAAATCTTCGCCACGATTGCGAACGGAACCGCGAAGAACAACAGCAGCCATACATACGGCAGCACCAGCGCCCAACGGAACAGGCGGGTGGGTGTCACCCCGCTCATGCGGCCAACACGCGCACGGCCGATGCCGGAAACCACAGCCCGACACGCGCGCCGCGCGTCGGCGCTTCGAGAGCTGACGCGCGCGTGTTGAT
>CANJEY010000099.1 GCA_947472615.1 Beijerinckiaceae bacterium | reverse complement strand
ATTCGTCGTCACGACAGACAGGGCGCGTGGTGTTCCCCATTCTGATCCTCGGACTCATGATCCTGATCTGGTCGACGACCTTCTGGGGCGTCGTGGCCTATGCGGTGGTCTTCGGGATGACGAACGGCATCGTGATGATCGTGCGGCAAACGGTGATCGCGGAGATCTTCGGCATTCGCGGCTTCGGGGCGATCTCGGGGGCGATCACCACGGTGTCGATCGTGCCCCGCACCATATCGCCGCTCGCGGTTTCGAGCCTGCACGACTGGCTTGGCGGATACGGCCCGGTGCTGTGGCTGGTGGCCGGGCTTCTGGTGCTGGCCACAGCAGCGTTCTACGTCGCGGCGGCTGAACCGGCGGTCAAGGTCTGACCCTCCGACAAGGCGCGATCGTCAGTCGAAATCGTTGGCGAGTTCTGCCCGCACGTCTTCCGGCAGGACCGCCATGTGATTGTAGTTCTGATGCGACAGGCCGAGGATCACCTGACCGCCGGGTTTGCGGAACGCTTCGATCTGCGCCGGCATGAAATGGAAATGCACGAACTGCACGGAAGAGGCCTTGCCCTCGGCCGTCGTGCGATCCTGATCGTCCTCATAAGCGCCGACGATCTTCTCGCCGTTGATCGAGATGAACGCTGTCGTCTCGATCCCGCCAAGACGCGCCAGCACATTGGCGCGGAACAGCGGATCGTCGATCTCGATCATGAATGTGGCTGCGAGTTCCGATCCTTTGGGAATCAGCGGATTGTAGGCGGCGATTTCGCCCGGCACCTGATCCGGCCCGCCCTTCTCGATGAAGACCATCTCGTGGACCTGAAGCCACATGGTCTCGAAGCTTTCAAAATAGAACGTCACGTGCGGACCGACCTGCACGCGGCGATTGCGCTTCTTGGCCGCGATGCGGCGGCGCGTCTCGGCGCGCACCTTGCCGTATTCGGCCATCGGCATGATGTCGGCGACGCTGAGGTTATGCTTGTTGGACATGATGCGACCGTTGGTGCGACTAGACTTCGATACCGTAAGAACGCGCAAGAAGCTGAATCGGATGTGTCAGCAGCTCCTGATTTTCGACGCCGCCGGCGCGATCCACGCCCTGCTTGATGTGAACGCCCGCGAGCGGACATTCCGACATCATATGCCCCTTTGCGGCTTCCTTGATCTGCCGGAACACCGGCCGGCCAACCTTCATGCCGACCTCGAAGTTGTCCTTGCGGAATCCCCACGCGCCGCCGTGACCGGAACAACGCTCCAGCACCTGCACGTCTGAGTCAGGGATCAGCTTCAGCAGTTCAGCGCCCTTCTGGCCCATGTTCTGGGCGCGCGAATGGCAGGCGATGTGAATCGACACGCCGCCCGGCACAGGCTGCATGCCGGGGGCCATGCCCTCCTTCTTGGCGATGTCGATGATGTATTCGCTGAGATCGTAAGTGGCCTTTGACAGCAGCTTCACGTCCTCATCCTTGGGGACGATCAGCGGCCATTCGAACTTGAGCATGAGCGCGCAGGACGGCACCAGCGCGATAATGTCGTAGCCCTTCTCGATCCACGGCTTGAAAGCAGTCGCGACGATCTTGGCGTTCTTCGCCACGTCGGCCAGCAGTCCTTGCTCCAGCAGCGGCATGCCGCAGCAATGGGGATGGATCACTTCCGTCTCGACGCCATTGCGCGCCAACACTGCGCGCGCCGCCATGCCGACATGCGGATCGTTGTAGTTGGTGAAGCAGGTCGCGTAGAGCACGACCTTGCGGCCGAAGCCGGGGGCGCTTTCGTTCACCTTGATCGGGTTCGCGTCGGCGCGGCGTTCGAAGCTCATCGTTGAATATTTCGGCAGCGCAGCGTCGCGATGCAGGCCAGCTGCCTTTTCGAGCAGCGGACGCGTCAGGCCGTTGCCGGTGGCGGTCGCCCAATTGGCGATCGGCGCAGCGAGGGAGGCGAGCTTGCCGTTGCGGTCGGTTTCGCCGAGCTGCCGGTCGGCGAATGGAATCTTGCCCTTCTTCGCCTCAACGGCGCGATAGCGCAGCATCAGATGCGGGAAGTCGAGATTGAATTCATGCGGCGGCACGTAAGGGCACTTCGTCATGAAGCACATGTCGCAGAGCGTGCAGGCGTCCACGACCTTGCCAAAATCGTCGCTCGACACGGAGTCGAGTTCACCGGTCTTCGATTCATCGACGAGATCGAACAGACGCGGGAAGGAATCGCACAGATTGAAGCAACGACGGCAGCCGTGACAGATGTCGAACACGCGCCGCAGTTCGGCGTCGAGTTTCGCCTCGTCGTAAAACTCCGGGTTCTCCCATTCGATCGGATGCCGCGTGGGAGCTTCCAGACTGCCTTCCTTCATCATCGCCCCGTTGGTGCGCCCGCCGATTTCGCGGTCCCAGAAACAGGTACGGCCGGACAAGCCGGCCGGACCACGTTCATATCAGAAATCAAAGCTTACTTGATTTCGTCCAGCGCGCGCTGGAAACGGCCAGCGTGCGAACGCTCGGCCTTGGCGAGGGTCTCGAACCAGTCGGCGATTTCCTCGAAGCCTTCTTCGCGGGCCGAACGGGCCATGCCCGGATACATGTCGGTGTATTCGTGCGTCTCGCCGGCGACGGCTGCCGCCAGGTTCTTGTTGGTCGGGCCGATCGGCAGGCCAGTGGCGGGATCGCCGACAGCCTCGAGGAACTCGAGGTGGCCATGCGCGTGGCCCGTCTCGCCTTCAGCGGTCGAACGGAACACGGCCGCAACGTCGTTGTAGCCTTCGACGTCGGCCTTCTGTGCGAAATACAGATAACGACGGTTCGCCTGCGACTCGCCGGCGAATGCATCCTTCAGATTCTTCTCGGTCTTGCTACCCTTGAGCGACGCCATGGTTCATTCCCTCAAAAAATGCGCGAGATCCCCATCGAGGCCGGAACAGGGAGACTGTCGGACCGATCGGACGGATCGCTGCAGTTGTGGGGTCGACCGGCCTGCTTGTCAACCGTGACAAGGCTGGCGGAGAGGCCGGAATTTGTTCCGAAACCGCCCGTGAATGGTGCGCCCGCGCCCTATGCGGCAGAGGAGCGCGGCGGCTGGCGTGGATCGAGCTCCCAGCCAGCGTCGCCGAGACGCACCGCGACGCCGTAATCGCCCAGCGCGCCATCGGGCGTTACATAGCCCTCGCGCACATCCGCCAGCACCCGTTCGGGCGCGCGGTCTCGTGCAATCCCGAACCCGCCGCCGCCGGGCGTCACGAGCCGCACGCGGTCGCCGTCGCGCAGCGGATAGTCGGCATAGCGCGTCGGCAGACGCTTCTCGTCCGGCGCGCCCGGGTTGATGTGAATGTCGCCCGCTCGTCCCGCGCCGCCGCCGCGCGCGCCTTCGGGAGCGATGACATGCTTCGAAGAGCGGATCGAGAAGCGCGCGTCGCCGAGGCTCAGATATTCGCGCACGAAGCCGAGCCCGCCCCGGAACGCCCCGGCGCCGCCCGAATCCGGGATCAGCTCGAACCGCGTGACTCGCGTGGCGAATTCGCTTTCGATGATCTCGACCGGCGTCACCTTGCCGTTGGCCTGATTGACCATGGTGCCGGAAACGCCGTCCTTGGAGGCGCGCGCCGGCCCGCCGCCGCCGAACAATTCATATTGCACATAGGCCTTGCCGGCCGACGTATTGCGGCCGCCGACGATGATGGAGCGCCCGCCGCAGCCGTCGGCGCGTCCCCGCCCCGGCACGATGTTCGCCATGGCGGCGAAGACCGCCTCGACCAGCGCATGCACCGTCGGATTGTAGGTGTTGACCGGCGCCGGGAACCGCGGATCGAGCACGCTGCCCTCGCGCAGCCGCACCTCGAACGCCGCCAGCGAGCCGCTGTTCATGGTCATGTGCGGGTCGATCAGCGACACAAGACAGAACAGACACGCCGCGCGCACCAGCGAGGGCCTGATATTGGCGGGACCGCGCGTCTGGTCGGCGGAGCCACAAAAGTCGAACAGGATTTCGTCGCCGCGCTTGTGGATGCGCACATGGATTCGCACCGGCTTTTCAAGCTCGATTCCATCGTCGTCGACGAAACGTTCCGCTTCGTAGTCGCCGTCAGCCCACTCGGCGACCGAGGCGCGCAGCCGCAGGCGCGCGCCGTCGAGCAGGCGATCGTAGCAGGCGAGCAGCCGCGCCAAGCCGGACTTGGTCGCCAGCGCTTCCACCCGCTGCACGCCGATGCGCACACACCCCAACTGGCCGCGAATGTCGCCCAGCACCAGTTCAGGCGTGCGGCTGTTCGAGGCGATAATGCGCTCGATTTCGAGATTGCGCTGGAAGCCCGTTTCGTACCGCACAGCCGGCAGATGCAGGCCCTCGTTGAACGTCTCACGCGCCTGCCCCGAACACGAGCCCGGCACCGGCCCGCCGATGTCGCTCTTGTGGGCGATGGACCCGCAGAAGCCGATGAAATTTCCATCGACGAAAATCGGCGCGATCACCGCCATATCGGGCGCGTGCGGACTTCCGCCGTCGTAGGGATGGTTGATCAGAAACGCATCGCCCGCGTGCAGATCGTCGCCGTAACTGCGCAGCACCGCCGCGCAACAGGCCGGAAACGCCCCAATGTGCAACGGCAGCACGATGTGCTGCGCTACAACCTCGCCCTTCGCGTTCGTGATCGCGCAGGATGCGTCATGCGATTCACGGATGATCGTCGAGAAGCCTGTGCGGAACAGCAGGTTCTGCATTTCCTGCACGATGCCCGCCAGACTGGCGCGGGCGACTTCGACCTCGATCGGTCCCGGCTGCATCACACACGCGTCGTTCATCAGCGGAACAGATCCTGATAAATCTGCTCGGAGCTTTCGGCGTATTTATTGAAGTCCTCGGGACTGATGAAGTTCTCGGCGACGCCGGCCACGGATGGCACGATGCGGTTCAGCGAGTCGAGCGCCGGCACGTCGGGCCGCGCCGGGAAATATTCGGCCTTCGACATAATGCCCTGCCCTTCCTTCGACAGGATGTAATCGACCAGCAGCAGCGCCGCATGCGGATGCGTCAGCCCCTTGGTGATCTGCATCGGAGCCGCCACCGTCGCCACCGGGTCCATCAGTTGCGTATCGACTGGCGCGCCCTTGCCGGCGCTGATCACCGGATGATGCGCGAACACCTGCAGGCCGATGGGATATTCGCTCGCCATGACGCGATCGACGAGTGTGCGGGCGCTGCCGGCGCCGAAGTTGATGATCTTCTGCTCCGCGAGCTTGCGGAAATACGCCATGGCTTTTTCCTCACCCCACGCCTTGCGCAGGTTTGTGAAGAACAGCGGCGTGCCGGTGGATGTGCCGATACGCCACGCCATCTTGCCCTTCCATTTCGGATCGAGCAGATCCTCATAGGTCTTCGGCGCGGTGGCGGGCGGAACGAGCTTCGTGTTGTACGACGTGCCGAAATAGCTGAGCCGCGTCACGGTCCAGAGATGGCGCGGGTCGCGATAACGTTCCGGGTATTCGTTCACGACAGGCGAATAATACGGCACCACGATGCCGGCCTGAATCGAAACCTCGCCAAGGCCCGTGCCTTCCAGCACATCGCCGACGACATTGTTGGCGCGCACCTCGGCCGTCACCTTGGCGACGATTTCTTCCGTGTCGGCGCGCCAGTAACTCATCTTCACGAACGGATATTTCTTCATGAAGCCATCAGCGATCGGGCGCAGCGCCTGATTGACGATGACGCCCGAATAGAAGACCACCTGCCCTTCCTTGCGCGCGCCTTCGAGCAGAACCTTTTCGCGGTCTGGCTTGTCGTACATCAGCACTTCTTCGGTCGTCAGAGCGTGCGACGGCGTTGCCGCGCTAGCCAGCAAAACGGCGATCAGCGGAACGGAACGGAATGCTCTCGTCATGTGCGGTTCCTCATCGGATCAGCGGAACAGATCCTGCCAGATTTCGCCAGATCTGTTGTTGTATTCGGGCATGCGGGACGGATTGATGAAAACTTCGCCGACGCCGGCGTTGGCCGGCACGACGCGCGCGATGGACTCGAGCGGCTGAACGCCGGGATGCGATGGAAAATACTCCGCTTTCGCGAGAATCGCCTGACCTTCTTTTGACAGAAGAAAATCAAGCAGCAGCATGGCCGCGTGCGGATGGCGCAGGCCCTTAGGAACCACCACGATAGCCGCCGTCGTCGGCACGGGATCGAGCAATTGCGTATCGACGGGCGCGCCGCTCTTGGCGCTGATCAGCGGATGATGGGCGAAGATCGTCAGCGCCACCGGATATTCGCCTGCCATCACGCGATCGACGAGCGTGCGCGCGCTACCGGCCCCGAAGTTGACGATCTGCTGCGTCCGCAGCTTCTGGAAATAGGCCATCGCCTTGTCTTCGCCCCAGGCGATGCGAAGCGTCGACATGAACAATTCCATGCCGCCGGCCGGGCCGATGCGCCATGAGAGCTTGCCCTTCCACTTCGGATCGAGCAGTTCGTCATAAGACTTCGGTTGCGTTCCGGCCGCCACCTGCTTGGTGTTGAATCCTGCGCCGTAATAGCTGAGACGCGTCGCCGCCCACAGATGCCGCGGATCGCGCCGCACGTCGGGATATTCGGCCAGCACTGGCGTATCGAACGGCATGGCGAAGCCCGCGTCGACGACATTTTCGCCGATGCCTGTGCCCTCGATCAGATCGGAAACCACATTGTTGGCGCGCTGCTCCGCCGAGACCTTGGCGAAGGTTTCCGACGTGTCGGCGCGCCAGTAGGTCGCTTTCAGGAACGGATATTTCTTCATGAAGGCGTCGACGACCGGGCGCAGCGCCTGATTGACGATCATGGCCGAATAAAACACCACCTGACCTTCGGGCTTCGCGCCCTCGATCAGCGCCTGCTCGCGATCTGCGCCCTTGTAGTTCAGGATTTCCGGCAGCGTCAGGGCGTGAGCGGACGAGCTCTGCAGCAACGCCGCAAGCCCCAGCGCGAAAATGCGGTAGCATCCGATCCGTCCGAGCATGTCCGTCCCCTGTCGTCGATCGCGGGCCGCGCGCATTGCAGCCCGCCCAGCATACAGGCTTTTGCGATACGGCTCTAGCGGAACAGATCCTGATAGATCTTGTTCGAGCCCTCCGCATATTTCAGCATGTTTTCGGGACTGATGAAGTTTTCCGGCACGCCGGCCTTCAGCGGCACGACCGCCTGCAGATGCGGCAGCGCCGGCACATCCGGCCGCGACGGGAAATATTCGGCCTTGGCCATGATGCCCTGGCCCTCTTTCGACAAGACGAAATCGACCAGAAGCATGGCGGCGTGCGGATGCCGCAGGTCCTTCATCACCGCCATCGTGGAAGGCGAACTCGGCACCGGGTCCATCAATTGCGAATTCACCGGCGCGCCTTTCTGGGCGCTGATCAGCGGATGATGCGCAAAGATGTTCAACGCCAGCGGGAACTCGCCCGCCATGACGCGATCGACCAGCGTGCGGGCGCTGCCCGAGCCGAAATTGATCATCTTCTGCCCGGCCAGCTTGCGGAAATACGCCATGGCCTTCTCCTCACCCCAGGCCATGCGCAGATTGGTGATGAACAATTCGGTGCCGGTGACGGAGCCGACGCGCCACGCCAGTCTGCCCTGCCATTTCGGATCGAGCAGATCGTCATAGGTTTTCGGAATGTCGGCCGGCGCGACGTTCTTGGTGCTGTAGGCGAGGGAGAAATAGCTCAGCCGCGTCGACGTCCACATGTTGCGCGGGTCGCGATACTGCGGCGGATATTCGCTGGTGACGGGCGTCTGATAGGGCTGCACGAGGCCGCCGGCGATCGCCAGCTCCGCCATGCCGGTGCCTTCGATCACGTCGGCGACGATGTTGCGCGCGCGCGATTCCGCCGTGATCTTGGCGATGAGTTCCGGCGCGTCGGCGCGCCAATAGCCCATCTTGATCGACGGGTATTTCTTCATGAAGCCTTCGGCGATCGGACGCAGCGCCTGATTGACGATGACCGAAGCGTAGAAGACGACTTCTCCTTCCTTCTTCGCGCCGTCGAGCAATACCTGATCGCGATCGGCGCCCTTGTAGTTCAGGATTTCCTCTTGCGTCAGCGCACGCGCGCCGCCCGCCGCCAGCAGTCCAGCACAGATCATCGCGCCCGACACCGATCGGACGTTCGCCAAGCGGCCCAGCATGCGCCCCTCCCGGATCAGTTCAGCGGAACAGATCCTGATAGATCTTTTCCGACGTCTCGTTGTATTTTAGCAGGTCTTCAGGACTGACGAAATTCTCCGGCACGCCGGCCTTCTGCGGCACGACCGGCGCCAGCGACGGCAGCGGCGCGACATCGAGGCGTGACGGGAAATATTCGGCGCCCGACAGGATCGACTGGCCGTCCTTCGACAGAATGAAATCCGTCAGCAGCATCGCGGCGAACGGATGGCGTACGCCCTTCGGCACCACCATGGTGGCGGTGTTGCTGACGACCGGGTCCATCAGCACCGACGTCACCGGCGCGCCCTTGGCGGCGCTGATCAGCGGATGATGCGCGAAAATGTTCAGCGCCACAGGATATTCGCCGGCCATCACGCGGTCCACGAGCGTGCGGGCGCTGCCCGAACCGAAGTTGATGATCTTCTGCTGCGCCAGCTTCCTGAAATAATCCATCGCCTTGTCCTCGCCCCACGCGACGCGCAGGTTGGTGAGGAACAGCGGCGTGCCGCTCGATGTGCCGATGCGCCAGGCGAGCTTGCCCTTCCACTTGGGATCGAGCAGGTCGTCGTAGTTCTTTGGCGCTTCGGCGGCGGTGAGGTTCTTGGTGTTGTAGGCGGTCGAGAAATAGCTGATGCGCGTGGCGGTCCAAAGATTGCGCGGATCGCGATATTGCGGCGGCATCTCCTGCGAAACCGGCGTCTGGTAGGGCAGCACGAGATTGCCGGCGATCGCGAGTTCGCCGACGCCAGTGCCTTCGATCAGATCGCCGACGACATTGCGGGCTCGCACTTCAGCGGTCAGCTTCGCGACGATCTCTTCGGTGTCGCCGCGCCAGTAGGTCAGCTTCACGAACGGGTATTTCTTCATGAAGCCGTCGGCGAGCGGCCGCAGCGCCTGATTGACGATCATGGCGGAGTAGAAGACCACTTGGCCTTCCTTCTTCGCGCCCTCTTCGAGCTTCTGGGTGCGGTCGGCGCCTTTGTAGTTGAGGATGTCCTCGCCCGTCTGTGCGTGCGCGACTACGCCGCTCGCCATCGCCAACGCAAGCGCCGCCGCGAATGTCTTGCGCTTGCCCGCAACGAACGCCGCCATGTCTCATCCTCTGGATTTTTGCGTGCGGTTGTTCGTCCGCGACGCTTCGAAAATTTGCGGGCGGCGGCGCAACGCGACGCCGCCCGAACGTCATCGGTTCAGCCGATAATTCTGAACTTGGGGATGGTGAACCCCTCGTTGGGGTGGTCTTCGTAGACGACTTCGACCTTCTGGCCGATGTCGTAGATGTCCTTGGGGCGCTTGTCGCCCACCAGGGTCGAGGACACCAGCGGGCCTTCGTCGAGCTCCACCAGCGCGTACCAGTACGGGATCTCGTCCTTGAAGCCCGGGCTGAACGCCGTGTGGTGCTTGTTGAACGCGTAGATCTTGCCGGTGCCCTTGGCCTCCGCCCAGTCCATGTTGGCCGCGAACGGCTCGTTGTCATGGTGCTGGCAATAGGCCTTGGGCCAGTACGCGGCCCCGCAGGTCTTGCACTTCCAGATCAGGAACTTGTGCTGCTTCAGGCCGTCAAAAAACGCCTCGTTGTCGTGGTCGATCGACGGACGCGGCTTCTTCCATTCGGCGGTGACGGTGATGACGTTGCTCTCGCTCACGGATTGGCTCCCAGGATGGTGCAGGTGTGGATCGAGCACATGCCGGGCGAGACCAGCTCGCCGCCGTGCCCGGTGGTCATGACCAGTTCGCAGTCCTTCACCTGACGCTGGCCGGCGTCGCCGCGGATCTGCCGCACGCTCTCCGCCAGACCCGTCAGGTCGCCCAGATGATAGCAGGACAGCAAGCCGCCCGACGTGTTGATCGGGATCGTGCCGCCCGGCGCCATGTTGCCGGCCTCCACGAACGCCCCGCCCTCGCCCTTCTTGCAGAACCCGTAATCCTCGATCTGGAACAGAACTTCCGCCGTGAAGCAGTCGTAGAACTGCACGCAGTCGATGTCCTTCAGCTCGATGCCGGCCTGCCCGAACGCCTGCTTCTTGGCCGGCTCCACCGCCATGTGGGTGAAGTTCTTCTTGTCCCACCACACCGTCGACGACACTTCGCCAAAACCCTGGCCCATCACATAGGCCGGCTTCGACTTCAGGTCCTTCGCCCGCTCGGCGCTGGTCAGGATGAACGCCACCGCGCCGTCCGACACCAGCGACATGTCCAGCATGTGATAGGGCTCGGCCAGAAGCGGCGAGTTCTGATGGTCCTCGATGGTGATCGGACGGCCGTACATGCGGGCCTCCGGGTTCATCTGCGCCCACTGGCGCTGCGCCACCGAGATCGCCCCGAGCTGACGGCTCGTGGTGCCGTAGACCGCCATGTGGCGAGCCGCCATCCAGCTATGATGCGACACAGCCGTCGAGTCGCCGACGAACTTGCCCCAGTAGCCGCGCTTCTCGGCATGGGCCATGCCGCGATAGCCCTTCTTCTTGCTCTCCTGCGCCTGCGACCAGTCGGTCACCGCGCCCATCAGGCACACGTAGTCCGAGATGCCGCGGTCGATGAACGACATCGCGGTCGCCATGCCCAGACCCGCCAGCGCGCCGCCGCGGCCGTTGATGTAGTAATAATTGTTGCTCAGACCCAGAACGCGGGTGAACGCGTCCGAGTACGAGGCGCGGTCGCCGCCGCCGCCCGAACGGCGCAGGTCGATCGCGCCGGTGATGTCCTTGCGGGTCAGGCCCGCGTCCTCGATCGCCAGACGCGCGGCTTCAGCCGCGATCATGCGTTCGGATTTGTCGGGCTGGTTGCCGGCGATGACGCCGAGGCCCACGATGGCGTATTTGCCGGATGAGGGGTGCTTGGGCACGGTGCTGGCTCTCCTTCTGGGTTGATGCTGTCGGGTGGATGGGTTGATGGTGATGGATTGCTGTTGATCGCGGTCGGATGACCGAAGGTCAGGCGCGGCGGCCGCGGTCAGGCCGCATGCCGCCCGATATTGGCTATTTCGCCGCGACCGGGCGCACGCCCGAGCCCGGACCCTGCGGCAGCTTCAGCACGCCGTTCTCGATCTCGATGCCCTCGAACGGATCATCCAGAAGACGGTCGAACTCGCCCAGCTCGCAGGCGTAGTCGACGCCCGGCAACGCGCACGCCATGTGCACCGCATGGGCGCTCATCAGCCTTGATCCCACCGCCGCCCCGAACCGGTAGCGAACGCCCCCGGCCTCGCAGATGCGCGCCGCCGCCAGCGTATTGCGCAGGCCGCCCAGCTTCGGGATCTTCAGGCTCACCGCGTCCACAATGCGCCGCGACACGAGGTCGTAGACTTCCTTCAGCGAACCCGCCGCCTCGTCCGCCTCAACCGTCACCGGCACCATCTTCGTCACCAGCGCCAGACCCTCGCGGTCGTCCACATGCACCGGCTGCTCGGCCAGATCGAGCCCGTATTCCGCCATCCGCGAAATCGCCGTCACGGCGTCCTTCACGTTGTAGGCCTGATTGGCGTCAATCGTCAGATGCGCGTCCGGCCCCAGCTCATGCCGGATCGCCTTCACCCGCGCCACGTCCTCGTCGACTTCGCCGTGCACCTTGATCTTGAAGTAGCGATAGTTCCGGTCGAACAGCTTGCGCGCGCCCGCCGCCATCTCGGCCGGCGTCTTGATCGCCAGAATGCGCAGGATCGGCACCTCCGTCCGCACCGGACCGCCAAACAGACGGTTCAGCGGAATCCCCAGCGCATTCGCCTGCAGATCATGCAACGCGCAATCAATCGCCGCCTTCGCCTGCTGCGCGCCCCGCAACGCACGGTCCAGCGCAACCAGTATCGCCTCAAGATCCCACGCACTCCGACCAACCAAAACAGGCCGGAATAAGTCCAGCTCAGCCT
>CANJEY010000098.1 GCA_947472615.1 Beijerinckiaceae bacterium | reverse complement strand
CCTGCCGCATGCGGATCGTGTCTCAGAATGTTTATGACCTGCGGCGCCATGCGGATTTACGATTGGCGCGACGCGCCAGCGTCGTCGCGCGCCTGTCGCAGGTGATTTCAGAACGCGAAGTGAAGGGCGGACTCCGTCGTTCGCTCGTAACTCAAACGAAGCGCCTGAACTGGCTTGCCGAGCGCCGGTTTCAAGAACTCGGCGGCGCCGCATCGGTCGAGCGCGAAGATGGTCCGGAAGACGATTCCGCCGCCTGACCGCTCCGCCATCATGCGCGCGGTGAGATCGCGCGACACGGCGCCGGAGTTGGCCGTCAGGCGCATGTTGCACCCAATTGCGCCCGGCTACCGGCTCGACCGTCGTGACATTCCGGGCCGGCCTGATATCGCCTACGTGGGCCGCAAACTGGCGATCTTCGTGCACGGCTGTTTCTGGCACGGCCATGACTGCACGCGCGGCGCGCGGGTGCCTAAGAACAATCGCGATTACTGGCTGGCGAAAGTGGCGCGCAACCGCGTCCGCGACGAGCGAACGATGACCGAACTCGCCACGCGCGGCTGGCGCGCGCTTGTCATTTGGGAATGCGAGCTGAAACAGCCCGACGATCTGCGCCGACGGCTCGCGGCCTTCGTGGCGGATCGCCGAGGCGGCGAAAACTCGCCTACTTGAACACCTCTTTCGCCTTGTCGATCTGCGCTTGTGGCATGGCGAACAAGCGCTCGACGATGGCCTGCAGTTCCGCGCCCACCACGGGGTCGATCTCAAGCCCGGTCTTCTCGGCGTCGGCCAGCATGTCGGGGTCTTTCATCATCTTGTCGAACGCACCGCGCAGGGTCGCGATCGTGGCGTCCGGCAGTCCGGGCGGGGCGATGAGAGGCCATGCCATCAGGGTGTCGGTGAGCAGCGCTTCCATGATGGCGCGCGATTCCGGGTCCTTCGTCAGGTCGAGCGCCATCGGCACGTCTGGCAGATCGCGATTGCGCTTGAGGCCCGCCTGCACCAGCACCTTGAGCTTCTTGTCGCGCAGCCAGTCGGCCGTGCGGGTCTTCATCGAGCCCCACGACCAGCCGCACTCGCCCTCGACCTCGCCGCGTTCGATGGCGAGCGACATTTCCGCCCCGCCCGGATAGCCGCTGACATTCTTGAATTTCGTGCCGAGCAGCGCATTGAACATGACCGGATGACTGTAGGAGCGCGCGCCGGGACCGGAACTCGCCACGATGGTCTCGGCCGTGCGCAGATCCTCGAAGGTCTTCGGTCGCGTCGTGTGCCAGAAACCGCAGACGGCAGTTTCCTGCGAGCGCCCGCCGATCCAGGTGAGTTTTCGCGGATCGAAGCGCGCCGATGGGTCTCCAAACAGCGCCAGCATCACCGCCGAGGCATTGATGACGCCGAGCTGCGAGCCGTCCTTCGGCGACAGATTATAAAGCTGGTTGATGGCCGTGAGGCCGCCCGCGCCCGGCAGGTTCTGGACGATCACCGACGGCTCGCCCGGCAGGAAGCGCCCCAGATGCCGCGACCACAGGCGCGCGGTGAGATCGTAGAGCCCGCTCGCCGAGGAGCCGACCACAATGGTGACGTTCTGTGCCTTCTGGGCCTGCGCGCCCGTGGCGGCCAGAATGCCGAGCGCCGTAAGTCCGGCCGCGATCGTTCCGCGCATGCGGTTCCTCCCCTGTTGCATCAAAAGCGCCGGCCGCTGCGGATGCCGCGCGGCCGGTCATTGTGGTTCGATTCTCTTCTACCCGATCAGTCGACGGCGAAAAAGCGCCCCGGGATCGGCACGATCGGCCGCGACGGCGTGCCGGCCTTGGGCGCGCGGCCATCCTTGAGCGAGCCGTCGAGATCGAGCGTCTTGCCCTTCAGTTCGGCCGGGAAGCCCTTGTTGGACAGGTCGCCCGCGCCTTCGGTAGTGCGCTGCATCGCCCCGATGCGCAGCAGCACGAGATTCGTCGTCGGATCGGCCTCGAAGCGGTAATAGACGTTCTTGGGCAGCATGATGCCTTCGAACTGCGTCACCGTCTGTGTCGTGCCGTCCGGGAAGTGGAACGTGCCGCGCCCCTGCATCACCACGAAGGCATGATCCTCAACCGTGTGGGCGTGAAAGGCGTTCTCGCCGCCGCTGGAATAGACCTTCAGCGACAGCCAGAGGTTCTCCGCCGCCGCCAGCCCGTCGAACGACGCCCCATCCGACAAAAGCGGCGCGCCGCGCATGGAGAACATGGACGCCCCGGTGGCCCCGATGGGCGCATGAGTGGGCCCCTTGGGCGGCGTGACGGCGATGTTCATGGGTGTCCTCCGGTGGGCTTGTTGCTGGATCGGCGCAGGATGGCAGATTTCGGGCTTGAGTGGGAGAGGCCTCGCCAGTCCGCGTTGTCGCACGGACCGGCCTTCGAGGACCCGGCCCAGATTTTGCTGGACAGATACGAACGTCGATTGCGACCATCGACAAAACGAAGATGGACTTTCCCGGCCACGGAGACGACCAGATGGATTCAATCATTCCGCTCATCGATCTGGCGAAGCTCGACGATCCCGATCCGGCGAAACGCCGGGAGGTCATCGAACTGGTGCGCGGCGGGCTGGAGACGGTCGGCTTCCTGCTGGTGAAGAACCATGGCGTTCCGCAGCAACTCGTCGATCGCGCCCACAACGCGGGGCTCGAATTCTTCCGCGCCCCGGAGCCGGACAAGCTGAAGGTCCTGAAGCCGTCGAAGACGATCAACCGGGGCTTCATGCCCAATCGCGACCGGCTGGTCGGGAAGGCGTCCACACCCGGCGTCGAAACCCTGCCAGCCCTGCAGGAGGGCTTCGCGATCGGGCCGCTCGACATCTCGGATGAATATTATCGCAGCGGTTCGAAGGCGCTGAAATACGCTCCCAACAAATGGCCGGACTCGCCGGCGGATTTCCAAACAACGATGCGCGACTATTATGATCACATGGAGCGCGTGTTCCAGAAAGTCATGAGCATGATGGCCGTGGCGCTGGATTTGCCGCCGGGATTTTTCGACCGCTTCCTGACCTATCCGTCCAGTACGCTGCGCCTCGTCTATTACCCCGCTCTCGATCGCGAGCCGCTGCCCGGTGAGGAACGCGCCGGCACGCACACCGACACCGGGGCGGTCACGATCCTCCACATCGACGAGACCACGAACGGCGGCTTGCAGGTGAAATTGCGATCGGGCGAATGGATCGACGTCCACAAGACTCCGGGCGCGTTCATCATCAACATCGGCGACATGATGGCCCAGTGGACCAACGACAAATGGGTTTCGACGCTGCACCGCGTCGCCAATCCATGTTTCGTCGATGGCAAGACCAGCGACAGGCTGTCGATCGTCCATTTCTGCCAGACGAATTACGACACGCTGGTGGAGTGCCTGCCGACCTGCACGAGCGCCGACAATCCGCCCAAATATCCGCCCGTGATCGCCGGTGAATATTCACGTCTGAGCGCCGCGAAGGTCTATGGCTACAAGCTGCCGGAGCCTGCCGACGCCTGATCGGGGCGGTGCGGAGTCCATTGTTGCAAGCTCTTGGTTTTGTCTATCTGGGTGAGGTCTGCATGATCCGGCGTTTGGCGATTTTCCTTGCAGCCGCGTGCGCGGTTCAAACGGCGGCGGCGCAAGGCGGCCCGGACGCCGAAGCGATTTACGCGGAACTGTTCAATGCCTCCCCGGCGGAACGTCAGGCGAAGCTGGAAGAAGGCGCACGCAAGGAAGGTCGTCTCTCGATCATCAACACCACGCGCCCGCAATCGCCGGTGCAGGCGCAGATGTTCATGAAACGCTATCCGTTCATTCAGTTGGATGCGCTGAACGATCTCGGCACGTCCGACGCGGGCGAGCGCTTCTACGCGGAAGAGACCGCAGGCCGCCATCTGACCGACGTCGTAACAGGCGGGCCGAGCGATATGTCTCCGGCGCTCAAGGCAGGAATGGTCGCCCGCTATCCGACGCCGGTTACAGACCGCGTGTTGCCCATGTACGAAAGCTTCAAGGACCCGGAGCGCCGCTGGGTTCCGTTCTTCTGGGCGGAGCACGGCATTTCCTACAACAGCAATCTGCTGACCGCCGCACAGGCCCCAAAGCAATGGATGGATCTCTGCAATCCGGCGTTCAAGGGCAGCGTGTCCTTCGATCCGGCCGAACGCCTGTTCCTGTCCGGCCTGCAGATGATGATGGGCGAGGAAGGCGCGACGCAATTCCTCAAGTGCATGGGCGCCAATCAGCCGATCATCCAGCGCGGGCATGAGCAGCGCATGATGCTCATGCTCTCGGGCGACCACATGGTTCAGGGCGACAATTACTTCTTCTCGGGCGTGCGCGAGAAGCGCGCCCATGGCGCGCCGTTCGAGATGGTGCTGACCGCGCCCGTCATCGGCGTGCCTAGCGTGGCGATCATCAACAAACGCACCACCCGCCCCTACGCCGCAGCCCTTTTCGTCGATTGGCTGCTGAGCGAGGAGGACCAGACATTCCTGTCCAGCGAGTTGCGCGGCGTCGTGACGATCAAGCATCCGTTCATTCCCGAAACGGCGACGATCGTCCCCTACAAGGACCCGCCGGAAGACGTGGTGCAACGCTTGTTCAGCCAGTGGAGGGCGTCCATGGAACCCAACCGCCGTTAGGCGCGGGGCAGTAGGAACACCGGTAAAGGCTCACCGCCCCGCAACGACCTTCGGCTTCTTCTTCGCAACCTTCGCGGGTTTCCCCTTGCGAGCCGCGACGGCTGGCGCGGACGGCGGGTTCTTTGCCACGATCGTCGAACCGCCGCTCTTGTCTGGCGCCGCCATGGCGGGCTTGCCGCCGTTCCACGCGACATCGACGCTGCGGACCTTTTCGTGCCGATTGTCCCGGTCGTTGAGGCTCCGGGCGATCAAACCGAACAGCGAAGCCGGAATGCGGCTCGTCAGCTGCGGACCTTCCGCGCCGTAAGGGCGACCGAGCCACACGCCGATCAGGTGTTCGCCCGACCAGCCGATGAACCAGACGTCGGCGCCGGAGGTCGTCGTGCCGGTCTTGCCGTAGGTCGGGCTCGCGGACGTATCCGCCGGGGCGCCGGTTCCCTCCGTGACTGCGGCGCGCAGCAGCACACGGATGGAATCGACGCAACGCGACGACAGAACGGCCGGCTGAGGCCGGCGGTCGAACCGCACGGCCTCGCCTTCGCCCGACACCGCGCCCAGCACGCCCGTCGGCGCAAAAGGAGCGCCCCTGCCGCCCGCGATGGCCCCGTAAGCGGCCGTCATCGCCATCGGGCTCGCGCTCCAGCTACCCAGCACCCAGTCGAACGTCGGGGCCGCGCCGCCCGCAGGCGCAGAGTACATCCCGAGCTTTCCGCCCATGTCGACCACCTTCGGCAGGGTCGCCTTCTCGGCGACGCGCACCAGCGCGGCGTTCCACGAATGGGCGAAGGCGTCGCGCATGTTGGTCTGGCCGTGGTAGCGATCGTCGGCGTTGCGCGGCCAGCCGGAATCGTTGGGCTCATCGACCACGCGCGTCTTCGACGTCCACTTCGGATCGGCTTCGCAGGCCGCCGCAACCGTCGCGAGCTTGGCGACCGAGCCGACCTGCCGCTGGCCGAGCGTCGCGATGTCGAACTGGCTGCGCGACCAGTCGCGACCGCCGACGAGCGAACGCACGCGGCCTTCGAGATCCATCGCCACGACGGCGATCTCGTAATTGTCCGGCACGGCCGCCTCGCGGAGATAATCCTTCACGTGACGCTCGATGATCCGCTGCGTGAAAGGCTCGAGACTCGTGACGATGCGTGCGGACTTCTTCACGTCCTTCGGCAGTTGATCCGGATGCGCGGCGATGAACTGTTTCGCTGCCCATTGCATGTAGGCGCGATGTTCGACGGTGAATTCCGTCACTGCGTCCGGAATGCGGTTCGACCTCAACTCGCGCGCATGGTCAAGCTTTGCTGCGGCCGCCTGCTTCTCGGTGATGAAACCCTTCTTCTGCATCTTCTCGATGACCAGCAGAGCGCGCGCGAAAGCGTGCTTCTTGCGCCGCCGACTCGTCTCGGCTGCGTTCGGGCTCGACCTGCGCAGCGGGCTGACCCAGTCCATCCGCCCCGGCGACTGCACAGTCGCAGCGAGGACGGCGGACTGGAACAGCGTCAGCCGCGCCGGTTCGACGCCGAAGTAATGACGCGACGCCCGATAGACGCCGACCACCTCGCGGCCCGCGAAGGTGATCTGGTTCAGATAGGCTGCCAGCTGCTCGTTCTCGCCCAACGCTTCCAGCAGCTTGCCGGAGTTGAGCCATTCAGTCAGCTTCCTGTGCTTTCCGTCGACTTCATAAAGCGAGACGTTCTTCAGCAATTGCATCGGAATCGTGCTGCCCCCGCGCGGTTTGCCGCGGAAGAAACTGAGCACGACATTGGCCATCGCGCCGAGATCGACAGCGGAGCCCTTGCGATCGAAATAGCGCTCGTCCTCGATGGCGACGATCGCCTGCGCCATGAAGACCGGGATCTCGTGCGCGGTGAGGATGACCGGGCAGCGGCAATAGATATCGAACGAGTCGAGCGTGTTGCCCGTCGGCTTCACGCGCTTGATGACGATCTGGCCGGAGGCGACGAATTCACGCACGGCCGCGCCCGGCAGATTCCAGAAGTTTTCAGCGCGCGCCGGCGCGGCAAGCGCCAGCCCGACACAGAGTCCGCCCAGGATTTGCCGCCACATCGCCCGCCCCACACCTGATGATTAACTTTCGTTAACCATAAGTGTGACCGGAATGGGGCTTTTATTTCGCGGATCGACGCCATCGGCCTCCCAACGCTTGGGAACCCCGTGTGCGTGATCAATGGATACGACTAGGCATCCATCTTCAGCGCCGCAATGAACGCCTCCTGCGGAATTTCCACCTTGCCGAACTGGCGCATGCGTTTCTTGCCCTCTTTCTGCTTCTCGAGCAGCTTGCGCTTGCGGGTGGCGTCGCCGCCGTAGCATTTCGCCGTTACGTCCTTGCGCAGCGCCCGGACGGTTTCGCGGGCGATGATCTTGCCGCCAATCGCCGCCTGAATCGGGATCTGGAACATGTGCGGCGGTATCAGCTCTTTCAGCTTCTCCACCATGCCGCGTCCGCGCATGTCGGCGCGCGTGCGATGCACCAGCATCGACAGGGCGTCGACCGGTTCGGCGTTGACGAGGATCGACATCTTCACCAGATCGCCGGCCTTGTATTCGGTGATCTGGTAATCGAAGCTCGCATAGCCTTTCGAGATCGACTTGAGCCGGTCGTAGAAATCGAACACCACTTCGTTGAGCGGCAGTTCGTAGACCACCATGGCGCGCTTGCCGACATAGTTGAGATCGACCTGCACGCCGCGCCGCTCCTGACAGAGCTTCAGCACGGAGCCGAGATATTCATCCGGCGTCAGGATCGTGGCCTTGATCCACGGCTCCTCGATCGAGTCGATCTTCACCACATCCGGCATGTCGGCCGGGTTGTGCAGTTCGAGCACGTCGCCGTTGGTGAGCTTGATGTGGTAGATCACCGATGGCGCGGTGGCGATCAGATCGAGATCGAACTCGCGGCTCAGCCGCTCCTGAATGATCTCCAGATGCAGCAGGCCGAGGAAGCCGCAGCGGAAGCCGAAGCCGAGCGCGGCAGATGATTCCATCTCGTAAGAGAAGCTGGCGTCGTTGAGCCGCAGCCTGCCCATGGCGGCGCGCAGATCCTCGAAGTCAGCTGCGTCGACCGGGAACAGGCCGCAGAACACCACTGGCTGCGCGGGCTTGAAGCCCGGCAGCGCGGCGGCGCAGCCCTTCTTTTCGTCGGTGATCGTATCGCCGACGCGGGTGTCGGCCACCTGCTTGATCTGCGCGGTGATGAAGCCGATCTCGCCCGGCCCAAGCTTCTCGACATCCAGCATCTTGGGCTTGAAGACACCGATCTTCTCGATCTCGTAATGCGCGTCAGTGCCCATCATCTTGATGCGCTGATGGCGGCGCATCTCGCCGTCGATGATGCGAACGAGCACCACGACGCCCAGATAGGCGTCGTACCAGCTGTCGACCAGCAGCGCCTTCAGGGGCGCAGTCGCGTCGCCCTTGGGCGGCGGCAGGCGTTTGACGATGGCTTCCAGCACGAGGTCGATGTTGAGGCCGGTCTTGGCCGAAATCGGCACGGCGTCCGACGCGTCGAGGCCGATCACGTCCTCGATCTGCTCCTTCACGCGGTCGGGTTCGGCTGCGGGCAGATCGACCTTGTTCAGCACCGGCACGATCTCGTGGCCGGCGTCGAGCGCGTGATAGACATTGGCGAGCGTCTGTGCCTCGACGCCCTGCGACGCGTCCACCACCAGCAGCGAACCTTCGCAGGCGGCCAGCGATCGCGACACCTCATAGGCGAAGTCGACGTGGCCGGGGGTGTCCATCAGGTTGAGGATGTAATCCTTGCCGTCCTGCGCCCGGTAGTCGAGCCGCACGGTCTGGGCCTTGATGGTGATGCCACGCTCGCGCTCGATATCCATGGAGTCGAGCATCTGCTCTTCCATGTCGCGCGCCGCCACCGTTCCGGTCTGCTGGATCAGCCGGTCGGCGAGCGTCGATTTGCCGTGGTCGATGTGCGCCACGATGGAAAAATTGCGGATGTTGTCGATGGGATGCGTCGTCATGGTCGCGAGATAGCACCCGGGCGATGCGGCGCAAAGCGGCGATTATAAGGCAGTTGTCAGGGGATGGCCGCAGGTCTATCGTTCCACCCAGTGAAATGCAGGGACGGCCGCAGAGCCTGTTCGCCCGGTTTCACCAAAGGGAGGAGAATAAAAATGAATCTTCGCCACTTGAGCGCGGGAGTCGCGCTCGGAGCCCTCATGCTCGCCGCCCCGGCTGCCGCCGAGGGACTTTCGGGCAAGGTCGCCGTCGACGGAACGCAGGCGCTGGAAGGCGTTCTGGTCAGCGTCAAGAAGGACGGCAGCAACATCACCACCACTGTCGTCAGCGACGCCGAAGGCAAATACGCCTTCCCGGCCGACCGCCTGACCGCCGGCAAATACGCAGTTTCGATTCGCGCCGTCGGTTACAATCTGGATGGCCCGAAGACGGTCGAAATCGCCGCGGGCAAGGACGGCTCGGCCGACGTCAAGATCGTCAAGACCAAGAACCTGGCGGCGCAGCTGTCCAACGCCGAATGGATCATGTCGATCCCCGCGCCCGACAAGGACAAGGAATTTCTCGACAATTGCGCCAGCTGCCATTCGGTTCAGCGCATCATGAATTCGACGTTTTCGGCGGACGAATTCCTCGACGTGTTCAAGCGCATGGGCCTCTACTCGCCGGGCTCGATGCCGACCAAGCCGCAGCCGCTGCTGCCGGGCCCGCGCGGCGAACGTCCCCGCATCAATCCGGCCATCGCCCAGAAATCGGCCGAGTTGCTGGCCCGCGTCAACCTTGGCGAAAATCCCGCCCGCACCTATGAGCTGAAGACGCTGCCGCTGCCGAAGGGCAAGCAAACCAAGGTGATCTACACCGAATACGACCTGCCGCGGAAAGACTGGCAGCCCCATGACGTGATTGTCGATCACGAAGGCATGGTGTGGTTCTCCGATTTCGGCGACCAGTTCATGGGCCGCATGGACCCGAAGACCGGCAAGGTTGAGGCGATCCCGCTGCCAATCCTGAAGGGCGACGGTTCGCCGAAGGGCGGCCTCGAAATCGACGAGGCACCGAACGGCGACATCTGGATGTCCGGCATGTATCAGGGCGGCATCTACCGCTGGGAACGCGCCACCGGAAAGGTCATTCCCTACAAGATTCCGGAGCAGTACCAGACGCCCAGCACGCAGGAATCCATGGTCTCGCCTGACCATTCGGACGTCGACGGTTACGTCTGGACGAACAATCAGGAAGATCACTCGCTGTTCCGCCTGAAGGTCTCGACCGGCGAGTTCGAGTTCATGGGCGTCAGCAAGGGTCCGGACGGCAAGCCGATCCCCGGCTACGGCATGCCGACGGACCTGAAGAACCGTCCCGTGCTGCTCGAATTCGGCGGCACCCGCATCGGCTATTTCGATCCTGACAAGAAGGTGGCGGAAGTCTACACGACGCCATTCCCGGGCTCGAAGCCGCGTCGCGGCCGCGTCGATACCGAAAACCGCATGTGGTACTCGGAATACGGCGCGAACGCCTTCGGCATGTTCGATCCGGCGGCCAGGAAGGTCGTCGAATACACGCTGCCGACGCCGTGGACCAAGCCCTACGACGCCGCGCCGACCAAGGGCGGCGCCGCCGTCTGGGGCGGCTCGATGCTGACGGACCGAGTCTTCCGCATGGAGATCAAGTCCGGCGAAGTGGTCGAATACCAGCTGCCACGGCCGACCAACATCCGCCGCGTCTTCGTGGACGAAAAGTTCTCGAAGGAAGCGTTGTGGGTTGGGTCGAACCATGGTGGTTCGGTCGTCAAGGTCGAACCGCTGAACTGATCCGGCGGACCATCAGGGAAGCGAACGCGAAACCCGGCTCCGGCCGGGTTTCGTCGTTTCAGGCTCTCGCGTCGGCGGGCGAAACATATTCGGGACTTCCGCATTGGAGGAGCGTCGGCGCATCAGATGCGGCCGATGTCCAGCCCACCGGCGAACGGGATCGTGCGCATCCGAGGCGGATGCGTTGACGCTCGCTCGCGCGGCGCACGCGAGGTTCCGTCATGTCAGTTCGTCTTCGCAAGTCCGCGCTCGCCGCGGCAGCCCTCGTCTCCCTCTTTGGCGTCGCGTCCGCCGCGAACGCCGCGTCGGTGCGGCCGCTCACTATTCCCGGATACGACCGCGCCGCGCGCGGCGTCGGTCTCGGGCACGATCCCGGCCCGTTCCACGTCGCGCCCGATCCGTACGAGCGCAACTCAGACGTCGGCTATTACCAGTCGCTGATTGCGCAATCGCGGGTGCGTCCCATGCCGCAACGCATTTCCGGCACCTGCGCGGAAGCCTGCACGATGCGGCTCGGCATTCGCGGCGCCTGCGTCGACCGCAACGCAGAACTCTGGTTCCTGCCGGCGCTGTCGCCGGGCGGCACGGTGCTGCCGGCTCGAACGCGCACGATGTTCTCAGCCTATCCGGGCGCCATCGGCCATTGGGCGGTGCGCGCCACGAATGCGCGTGCGACGTTCGATCCCATTCGCGGCCCGACCAGCGTGTTCGATACGTTCTATGGGCTCGACGAATACGGCTCCGCGCGGGGTCCCAATTTTGCGGTGCTGAGCGGCGCACAGGCGATTGCGCTGGGCGCGCGCGGCTGCAGCTGAGCGGGTCGGGCAATCCAGAGTTCGGGGCGGCTTACAGGCCGCCCCAGACCTCGGTGGCGACCTCGACGCAGAGTCGCAGCTTCGACCACATCTCGTCTTCGGTCAGTTCGTTTCCCTCTTCGGTGGAGGCAAACCCGCATTGCGGCGAAATCGCGAGCTGTGAGAGGTCGGCGAACTTCGCCGCCTCGTCGATGCGCCGCTTCAGCTGATCCTTCGTTTCCAGCTTGCCCGATTTCGACGTGACGATGCCGAGCACGACTGTCTTGCCTTTCGGCAGAAGGCGCAGCGGTTCGAATCCGCCAGCGCGGTCGGTGTCGTATTCCATGAAATAGGCGTCGACACCGATCCGGTTGAACAACACATCGGCGACCGGCTCGTAGCCGCCCGACGCCACGAACGTCGAGCGAAAATTGCCGCGGCACAGATGCATCGAGATCGTCATGTCCGACGGCCGCTGGCTGATCGCCGCGTTGATCAGATCGGCATAGATGCCTGGAAGCTCCGCCGGGTTTTCGCCGCGCGCCTCGATCTGCGCGCGCAGCACCGGATCGCACAGATAGGCGAGGTTCACTTCATCGAGTTGCAGATAGCGGCAGCCCGCATCGGCAAACGCCTTGATGGCCTTGGCGTAAGAGAGCCCGAGATCGCGATAGAAGTCCGCCATATCGGGATAGATGTCGCGGCTCACGGCGTCGCGGCCGTAGCGGAAATGCAGCGACGACGGGCTCGGGATCGTCATCTTGGCGACGCGGCTCGTTTGCTCCT